>NZ_CDWWXA010000007.1:0-72470 GCF_977971845.1 Frankia sp. CeCAU1
GCGTCACCGGTCGGCACGATCGGAGAGATCGGGCGGACGGGTGAGGGGGCCCGGACCGGCGCTGGTGCCCGCGGGCCGAGCCTGCGCCTGACGTCGTCGATGAGATCCAGAGCCGCATGCGCCGGTCCGACCGAGCCCACGGGAAGCGATCTCAGCAGGTTCTTCAGCCTGCGGGACTGCTCGGTGGTGAAGGCGTTCACCGTGGTCCAGGCGTCCGTGTCCCCGGCGGCGACCCGGGCCAGCAGTACCTGCGTGCCGGCGCGCACCTCGGCGATCCAGTCCCGCAGCAGCGCGTTGACCAGCTCGGGGTCGGGGCGGTCCCCGTTGCCGGGGCCGGGCGGGTCGCTCGGCGCGTCGGGGCCATCGGATCCGCCGGCGTCGCCGGAGACGGCGGGTGTGCGGGGACCGGGAGGCCACGTTCCCGCAGCGGGTGACACCGCAGCGGGTGACACCGCGATGGTCGGTGGTGCGGCGATGGTCGGTGGTGCGGCGATGGCCGTGGGGTTCACCACCGGCGCCCGCAGGCTCGTCTCCGGAGCGCCGGCACCGGTTTCCGGGGCGATCACCCCGCCGTCGTTCACCGTGATCGTGCGCAGTTCGCTCATCCGCGTGCCGGCCATGCCTAGCCGGGTCTTCGCCCGCTCGACCGGATCGCGGACCAGCGACACCTGGAGGTCTTCGACCTGTCGTTTGACGCCGTACAGGGTATCGCCGGGTAGCGAGTCCCCCGAGCTGACCGCGAGGGCCGCCGTGGTGACGGCGGCGGTGAGTGCTCCGGCCAGCAGCGGCCGGGCGGCCCGGGTCATCCTGCCCCGGCCGGAGACACCGGAGGCAGAGACACCGCAGGCACCGGTCCGGCGTACCCACCGCGCGTCGACCGGGTAGTTTCCCGGCGGGTCAGGATCGGCGCCTTCGGGAGACGTGCGTGCGGGACGGGTTCTCGTGGGACGGGCCTCGGTCTCGTGGCCCTTCACGGAGATGCCGGGGGAACCGGCGGCGGGGGAACGGACGGGATCGCATGCCGGGGAGCCGGTGACGGCGGCGAACAGCTGTCCGCGCAGGGCGGCGTGCCGTGCCGGATGCAGCCGCGGTGACGGCAGGTCCCGGAGGGCCGCCACGGTGTCGATCAGCCGCGCGTCGGTCTCGTCATACGGGGGGCGCTGTCCGTCCAGCAGGCCGGCGACCCGCTCGGCCCGCCGTCCACCGCCGGCCATGCCCCGCCAGGACGACTCCCGCCACCACGACGACTCCCGCCGCGGGCCGGCGGGCCACCGGCCACGACCACGACCACGACCACGACCACGCGCTGCCTTCACGCCGTCGTCTCCCCGGGGAAGCGGTCGCGGATCTTTCGCCCATCGCGCGATTCGTCGCACAATATGATCAACCTGGTGGAGGATGGCGGCTCAGCCGAGGGGGTCCCACGTTGTGTTGACGTGCACGGTACTTCCTTTTTCGATTTTGCTCCCGGCCTTGGCGGACTGCGATGTCACCCGGTCGCCCGGCCCGCCGATCCAGCCGATACGGTCAATCTTCAACCCCCGGCGTTGCAGGATGTTCTCGGCTTCCCGGTAGCTCTTCCCGATCACGTTCGGCACGGGGACCTGGATCCCGCTGCCGTCGCCCCCGGAACCGTCACCGTTGTCGAACCCGTCGGCCTCGGCTACGGTGAGGGTGACGGTGCCGCCGGGTGAGATCGGCTGCCCCACGTCGGGAGAGACCCCGAAGACCTCACCGGGCTGCACGGCGTCGTTCATGGCGTCGGTGCGCTGCACCACGAGGCCGATGTTCAGGCCGACGAGCTCGGCCTTGGCCTCCTCGAACGACTTGCCGATGATGTCGGCCGGCACCGGCTTCGCCGCGGGGCCCGTCGAAGTGATCACGATGACCTGGTCCTTCGGCTTGAGCGCGGTGCCGGCCCCGGGGTTCGTACCGATCACATGGCCCGCCGGCACCGTGTCACTGGACTGTGGGCTCAGGCCGCCGAGGGTCAGGTCCACTTCGGCCAGCCGGGCCTTGGCCTGGGTCTCGGTGAGGTTCGCCAGGTCCGGCACGCGTACCGTCGCGGGCCCGGAGCTCAGCCGCAGGGTGATGAGCGCGCCCTTGTCGACCTTCGATCCGTCCCGGGGATCCTGCTGGGCGACGTGGCCGACCGGTACCGTGGCGCTGGCGACCGGGTCGAGGTAGGTGAACTGGAAGCCGGCGTCGCGCAGCATTTTCTCGGCGTCGGATCTGCTCAGGTTCGTCAGCAGCGGGACCTCGGTCCCTCCGCCGGACAGGGAACGGAACGCGAGGATCCCGAGCAGCAGGACCAGGACGGCCACGCCACCGACGACGACCGGGATGGGCCCTCGGGAGCGTGGCGATGCGGCGGCCCGCCGCCGCCCGCGCCCGCCACCGCCCCCGAGATAGGCCGTGGCGGTCGGCGAGGGCGGGGAGGCGGATCGATAGAGCGCGCCGGTGCCTGGCCGGCCCGGCCCGGCAGCGGCGAACGCGCGCTCCGCGGCGGCCCCCGGCCCGGCGCCCCGGGAGTCGTCGTAGTCCTCAGCCTGGAACGGCTGGGTGTACCCGGGATCCTGGGTGTACCCGGGCTCCCGAGCCCCTGAAGGCCGCTCGGCCAACCCGATCCGTTCGATCTCGCCGGTGAACCCGCTCGGGTAGGCGTCCTGCGGGGGCAGGAACGGCTCGATGCGCCGCAGCTCCGCCAGCAGTGCCGCACCATCGACCGGCCGGCGCGCCGGGTCGCGGGCGGTGGCCCGGAGAACAAGACCGTCCAGCTCGGCGGGAATGCCCTCGATCATGGTGGACGGCGCCGGCACGTCGCCGTGGACCGACTGGTAGGCCACCGACATCGGGGTGGCGCCGCTGTGCGGGAGCTGCCCGGTCAGGGATTCGAAGAGCACCACACCGGCGGCGTAGACGTCGCTGCGGGTGTCCGCGACGCCGTGGGTGACCTGCTCGGGGGCGAGGTACCCGACAGTGCCCATCACCACGCCGCCGGTGAGTGCCTGGGTGGGCTGGCTCACCGGACGGGCGAGGCCGAAGTCCGCGACCTTCACCTGGCCGTCGTCACCGAGCAGGATGTTCTCGGGCTTGATGTCGCGGTGGATGATGCCGGCGGCATGCGCGGCGGCGAGGGCCTCGATCACGGGCTCGATGATCTCGATGGCCTCGGTGACCGGGAGCCGACCCCGGGCGCCCAGGTGCTGGCGCAGCGACCGGCCGCGCACCAGCTCCATCACCAGGTAGTTGACCAGACCGGCGGGGATGTGGTCGGAACCCTGGTCGAGGATGGAGACGACGCGCGGGGTGTTGAGCCGTGCCACGGCCTTGGCCTCGCGATGGAAACGGGCGACGAACTCCGGGTCGTGATTGAGAGTGGGATGCATGACCTTGAGGGCGACGAGCCGGTCCAGCCGGTTGTCGTGCGCGACGTACACCGTCGCCATCCCACCGACGGCGAGCCGTTCCTGCGCCGTGTAGCGGCCGTCGAGAAGCCGACCTACGACGGGGTCGGCCACGGTGGCATCCACGAGGGAGAGTTTACGATCGTTGTCGAAGGATGCCGCTACCGAGCTCCGCGAGGTTAACCCGGATACGTCGTTCGAGCGAGAAGTACCTCGTCGCGCAGCATGGTGTCCACCGGGTGAAACCCGGGTGCCCACATTGAATCGGTTCTCAAGGTCGCGATGATCGTCGACGGGCGTGGATCAGTGTCGCAGATCGGCGTCGCAGACCGGCGTCGCGGCGGGACACCCGAAGCCGCGGTCAGGAAGCAGCGGTTACACTGTCGATTGCTCCGGGGAGCCCACGGACGTGGGCTGAGAGGCTGGCCAGTATCCCGTCGGCGACCCGTATACCCGATCGCGGTCATGCGCGCGTGGGGAGGATGAAAGATCGTGTCGCAGCACCCCCTACGTCCTGCCGGCTCCCGTCCCGGCGATTCTCCCCCCGCGGGTTCCTGTCCCGATGGCCTCGCGGGTGAAGGTGCCGCCGTCGGCGGCGGGGGTGGTGGTGAGGCCGGACCCGGTGCCGCGGGGGCGGACGATCTCGTCATCGCCGGGCGGGCCTACGGCAGCCGGCTGCTGATCGGCACCGGGAAGTTCGCGAGTCACCAGGTGATGCGGGACAGCCTCGTCGCATCCGGTGCCACCATCGTCACCGTGGCGCTGCGCCGGGTCGACATCGGCCGGATCGGTGACGGCGACGTTCTCGACTTCATCCCGCCGTCGATGACCCTGCTGCCCAACACCTCGGGCGCGGTGGACGCGGCCGAGGCGCTGCGGCTGGCCCGCCTCGGGCGGGCGGCGACGGGCACCGGTCTGGTCAAGCTGGAGGTCACCCCGGATCCGCGCACCCTGGCGCCGGATCCGCTGGAGACCCTGCGCGCCGCCGAGCTCATGGTGGCCGACGGCTTCACGGTCCTGCCCTACTGTTCGGCCGACCCGGTGCTGGCCCGCCGGCTGGAGGAGGTCGGCTGCGCCACCGTGATGCCGCTGGGCAGCTGGATCGGCTCGAACCGCGGGCTGCGCACCCGGGACGCGATCGAGGCAATCGTGGCGAGCGCCGGGGTGCCGGTGGTCGTGGACGCCGGGCTCGGGGTGCCCTCGGACGCGGCCGAGGCGATGGAGATCGGCGCGGCCGCGGTGCTGGTCAACACCGCTATCGCGGTGGCCGCCGATCCGGCGCGCATGGCGCGGGCCTTCGCGCTCGCCACCGCCGCCGGCCGGTTGGGTTTCCTGGCCGGCCGCGGGGCCGCCGGCCCGGCCACGGTGGCGTCCGCCTCCTCCCCGCTCACCGGGTTCCTCGGCGCCCACCCGTCACCGGCGTCCCACCCGTCACCGGCGTCGCCCGTGCCATCGGCGTCCCCGGCGGCGGTGGTGGGCGAGGCGTCCAGGTGAGCGCCCCGCCAGGGGAGTTCGCGCGCGAACTTGCCGGTCACGACCTGGCCGGGCTGTCCGCGATGTCGAGGCGGGCCACGTCCGCCGAGGTGGACACGGTGCTGCGGCGGGTTCGGCCCGGATCCGGTGGGTCGGCCACCCCCCGGATCGGCCTCGCGGAGCTGGCGATCCTGCTCTCACCCGCGGCCACCGCCCGGTTGGAGGAGCTGGCGATTGCCGCCCGGGAGGCGACCCTGCTCCGGTTCGGTCGGGCGGTCCGGCTGTTTGCCCCGATGTACGTGTCGAACGCCTGCCTGTCGTCCTGCACCTACTGCGGCTTCGCCAAGGGCCTGCCGGTGGTGCGCCGCACGCTGGACCTCGAGGAGGTGGTGGCGGAGGGACGCCTGCTGGCCGACCGGGGGTTCCGTCATCTGCTGCTCGTCTCCGGCGAGCATCGCGTCGAGGTATCGGCCGACTACCTCGTCGCGGTGGTCGAGCAGCTACGGCCGATGTTCCCCTCGATCAGCATCGAGACCCAGACCTGGTCGGACGACACCTATGCCCGGCTGGTGCGTGCCGGGTTGGAGGGAGTCGTCCATTACCAGGAGACCTACGACCGGGCCCGCTACGCCGAGGTGCACGTCGCCGGCTGGAAGCGTGACTACGACCGGCGGCTGTCCTCGTTCGAACGGGCCGCGCGGGCCGGGGTGCGCCGGCTCGGGATCGGCGCGCTGCTCGGGCTCGCCCCGGACTGGCGCGCTGACGTGCTCGCGCTGGCCGCGCACGCCTCCTTTCTCTCCCGTCGCTACTGGCGGACCGAGGTCTCGATCGCGCTGCCGCGCATCAAGCCGAGTGCCAGCGGGTTCCCGCCGGTCGTCGTCGTTGGCGACGCGGAGTTCGTCCAGGCGTACGCGGCCCTGCGCCTGTTCGAGCCGGACCTCGCGCTGTCGCTGTCGACCCGGGAGCCGGCGGTGCTGCGCGACGGGCTCGTCCGCATCGCCGTGACCACCATGAGCGCCGGCTCCTCCACCGAACCCGGCGGCTACACCACGCCCGGCACGGCCCAGGAACAGTTCTCGATCTCCGACGAGCGTTCGCCGGCACAGATCGCCGCGATGCTCGCCGAAGCCGGGTACGAGCCGGTGTGGAAGGACGCCTTTCCGCTTGTCGACCCGGTGCGGTGACGGCGGCCCGGCGTCGCGGGTCGTCGATAGTCTGCTCGAATGCAGCGAATAGTCGTCGTGGGCGCGGGAATGGCGGGGGGCCGGGCCGCCGCCGAGGTGCGCGCGCGCGGTTTCGCGGGAGAGGTGATCCTGCTCGGGGCGGAGCCGCACCGGCCCTACGATCGTCCGCCTCTGTCCAAGGCCGTGCTCTCCGGCCGCATCGACGACACGACGTTGCCCTTCGACCTCGACGGGGTCGAGGTGCGCCTCGGACGGCAGGCGACGGGCCTGCGACCGGGCACTGTGGAGACCGACGCGGGGCCGCTGGAGTACGACGGCCTGGTGCTGGCGACGGGAGCCGACCCGGTAACCCTGCCGGGCGACGGCCCACAGCGGGTCCTGCGTTCCATTGACGACGCCCGGGGTCTGCGTGGCGCCCTGCGTCCCGGCGTCCGGCTCGTCATCGTTGGTGCCGGCTGGATCGGCGCGGAGGTCGCCACGGCGGCGGCAGCGATCGGTGCCGAGGTCACCGTCGTGGAGGCGGCCGCCTCGCCGCTGTTCGCCGCGCTCGGCGCGCAGGTGGGCCGGTGCACGATCGCGTGGTACGCCCGGGCCGGGGTCACCCTGCGCCTGGCCACGGCCGTGGAGCGGGTCACCCCCGACGGGCTGGTGCTGGCCGGCGGTGAGGAGCTGATTGCGGACGAGGTTGTCGTCGGCGTCGGGGTGCGGCCCGGCACCGCCTGGCTCGCCGGTTCCGGGCTCGCCCTCGACCGGGGAGTCGTGGTTGACGAGCATCTCGCCGCCCGGTGGACCCATGGTGCCGACGGTGCCGACGGCGACCGGCCGCCGGTGGTCGCGATCGGTGACTGTGCCGCTTGGTGGTCGCGTCGCTACGGTCGGCGGCTGCGGGTCGAGCACTGGGACTGCGCCCAGCAGTCGCCCGCGGTCGCGGTCAGCACGCTGCTTGGCGGGGAGGCCGTCTATGACCCGGTGCCCTACTTCTGGTCGGAACAGTTCGGCCGCATGGTGCAGTTCGCGGGACTCCCTTCGGCAGAGGCTGCCCCGGTGTTCCGGGGCGATCCGGGCGTCGTCGTGCCGCCCGACGGCGGGCGTCCGTCTGGCTGGTCGGCCGGGTGGTTCGCCCCGGACGGCCGTCTCGAAGCGCTGGTCACTGTGGGGCGCCCGATGGACATGGTCGCCGGTCGCCGGTTGATGGCGGCCGACGGTATCCCGGATCGGGAGCGTTTCGCCGATATCTCCGTGTCGATGAAGGAACTGGCCGCGGCAAGTCGATGACGCCCGGTGACGACCCGGTGTTCCCGGTGTTTCGGATTTTCCAGGCGTTCCAGGCGTTCCAGGCGTTCCAGGCGTTCCAGGCGTTCCGGTCGGCCGGACGGCGGGATTTCTGGATATCAGGATCATTGGTACCCCTGCCCGGCATTGCGTTATGTATGCATCCTTGTGTAGATCTTTGCGCGGATCTTTGTTTGATGACCCCAATCTCCGGAACGTCGGGAACGGTCACTAGAGTGCGGAGACGTGCCTCGCATTCACCTGGTGTCGAACCTGGCCGGTGTGAACGCGCTCGGCGACCATTTGCGGGCAGCGGGTCTCGGCCCGACCTCGGCACGGTCGGCCGACGCGCTTCTCGTGCTCATCGACCGTCCGCTCGACCACGTCGAGCAGGAGTTGCTGGACCGGGCCCGGCAGACCGTCCCGGTCCTGCTCGCCGGGCCGACCATGCGGGCGCTGCCGCCGGGAAGTCCGCTCATCGAGGCGTCCGGTCTCGTCCCGGGGCGGACTACCGCGCCCTACGACCTGCGGTTGACCGTCGGGCCGCAGGGCGGCGCGGTCATGGCCCGGTCCGCGGACTTCCGCCCCCGGGAGAGCTGGATCATCCCCGACAAGATTGCCGATGACGTGGAGCGGCTGCTCCTGGTCCGGCACGAGATGGGCGAGCATCCCGTCTGCACCTGGCGGCCCTCCACGGGCCTCGGCATATTCACCCTGGGTACCGGTCCCGCCGTGCTCGCCGATCCCGCCTACCAGCGGCTCGTGGGACGTTGGCTACGGCACTGCCTCGGCGTGCTCGACGCCGCGCCGGCCAGGGTCGGGCTGCTGGGCACCCCGGACATCACCGGGACGCACCACTCGGCGGTGGACGCGACCGAGGGCCTGGAACTCGCCGCCCTCTGCGACGGCGGTGCCGGCCGGCTCCCGGCGCACGCGGCGGGTCGCCCGCCGCGCCGCGTCGACGACCCGGACGACCTGGTCAACGATCCGGATCTCGGGGTCGTCATCGTGGCCACACCGACCCACACCCGTCTCGAATGGGCTGGTCGTGCGCTGGAGGCCGGCAAGCACGTCGTCGTGCACGCCCCGCTCTGCCTGTCGACCCCGGACGCCGACCAGCTCGCGGAGCTCGCGGAGGACCGGTCCCTGGTGCTCGCGGTGTATCCGGAGGGTCGGGACGACCCGGGCTACCGGGCGGTCCGCGCTGTCGTGCACCGCGGCGCCGTCGGCGAGCCGCTGCGGCTGGACGCCCACCGGGGCGGCTTTCGCCGGCCAGCCGGCACCTGGCACGACGACGAGCGGATCAGTGGTGGGCAGCTCCATGACCGGGGCAGCGCCTGCGTCGACCAGATCCTCGCCCTCGTTGACGAGCCCGTCGAATGGGTCAGCGCGTCCACCGTCAAGCGGGTCTGGCACCACGTCAGCAACGCTGACCACAGCCGGCTGCTGCTGCGTTTCGCGAGTGGGGCCGAGGCGCAGGTCACGGTCTCCGATCTGACGGTGGCCCGGCGCCCGCGGTTCGAGGTGCTCGGGTCCACCGGCTCGCTGATCCTGGACGGGGCTTTCCGGGACGGCGGGGCTTTCCGGGACGGCGGGGCTTTCCGGGACGGGGAGGGGAAGCTGGTGCCGCGGTTGGGACGGCACGCCGGTCGCCGGTCCGAGGCCGAGGTGCTCGAGGCGGAGATGCTCGAGGCGGAGGCGGGGTCGCTCGTGCTGATCACCCATGACGGGGTGCGCAGCCACATCCCGCTGGCACCCACCTCGGGCAGTACGTTTCACCGGGACCTGGCGGACTGTCTCGTCTCGGGCTGGCCGCTGTCCGGCTACGGTGTGCAGACCGCCCGTCCGGTGGTCGCGGTGTTGGAGGCGGCGGTGCGCTCGGCGGCCGCGGGCGGCGCCCAGGTGGCTGCGCTCTGACCCGTTCCGGCCGGACCGTCCCGGCCGGAAACCGCCTGGTCATCCCCTCGTCGAGGGGCGCGGCCAACGTCCGTGGCCGCGCCGGCACCATACGACGCCATCGAGACTTGGGTGTTTACTCTTGACCATGGACTGGCTGACCCTGCCTGACGTCGCCGATCAGCTGCAGGTTCCCGTGACCCGTGTCCGGCAGATGGTGCGCGACCGGACGCTACTGGCCCGGCGGGAGGGGGGCGTCCTGCGGGTGCCTGCCGATTTCATCCGGGACGGCGCCGTCGTCAAGGGGCTGCCCGGCTTGCTCACGGTGCTGGCCGACGCGGGGTTCACCGATGAGGATGCGCTCGACTGGATCTTCCGGGAGGATCCGAGTCTGCCGGGCACCCCCATACAGGCACTTATCGAGAACCGTGGCAAGGAGGTCAAACGGCGGGCCCAGGCGTCGGCCTTCTAGCCCCGGCCCGGTCCCGGCCGTACCCACCGCCCGCACGGCGGGCGCTGCTCCCGTAGGGTCGAAAAATGGTCGATCGTCCGCCGCACTTGCACCCGCGTGCGCACCCGGAGCCGCTTGCCCGGGCGCGGGTCGTCGTCAATGGTGCGCCGCGGGGCATCCCGGGTGGCCAGCCGCTGCCCGACCTGCTCGCCGAGCTGGGCCTGCCGTCCGGTTCGGTGGTGGTCGAGCACAATGGCGTGGCCCTGACGCCGTCCGAGATTCCCGCCGTCCGGCTCGCCGACGGCGACATTCTGGAGATCGTGCGTGCTGTCGCCGGAGGTTGAGGGATCGTCGCCGCGCGCCGGTGGGCCGGCCCGGGCGGACCGGTTGCGGCGGCTGGCCGACGCCCGCCTGTACCTGTGCACGCCGCGTCGGGCCGAGTTCGACGCCTTCCTGAGCGCCGTGGTCGGCACGCCCGAGGCCCCCGGGGTCGATCTGGTCCAGTTCCGGGAGAAGGGGCTCGAATGGGACGAGGAGCTCGGCGGGCTGCGGCGGGTGCAGGCCGCCGCCGACGCCAGGGGAGTGCTGGTCAGCGCGAATGACCGCGCCGACCTCGCCGCCTTCGCCGGGGTCGACATCCTGCACGTCGGTCAGGGCGACATCCCGCCGCGGTTTGCCCGGCGCCTGGTGGGCCCGGACGTGCTGATCGGACAGTCGACGCACGATCCCGACCAGTTCCTCGCGGCGCTCGCCGACCCCGACGTCGACTACGTGTGCGTGGGGCCGGTGCACGCCACGCCCACCAAGGAGGGCCGGCCGCCGGTCGGCCTGGGTCTGCCCCGGCTGGCCGCGCGGCACGCTCCTCCGTTCGTCCCGGGCGTGAAGCCGTGGTTCGTCACCGGTGGCGTCGGTCCGGATACCCTGGATCAGATTCTTGCGACGGGAGCGCGCCGCGTGGTGGTCGTGCGGAGCCTCACCGGGGTCGAGGATCCGGCCGCGAGTGCTGTTGCCCTCGCTCGGCGTCTGAGAGCCGTCTGAGAGCCGTCTGAGAGTTGTCGATACGCCGTCCGAGTCGCCGATGCGCCATCTGAGCTACCTCGCGGTCCTGGCGGGATGCCTGCTCGGAACGGCGCCGCTTGAGGTGTTTCTGGGCACCCGGGTGTACGCCCGGCCGGTTCGGCTGCTGCTGACCCTCGCCCCCGTCATCGTGATCTTCGTTGTCTGGGACCTGTTCGCCGTCTCCGCGGGGCACTGGAGCTTCGACCGGCGCCGCATCACCGGGATCCTGCTTCCGGGGGGCCTTCCCCTGGAGGAGCTGCTGTTCTTCGCCGTGGTGCCGATGTGCGCGATCCTGACGCTGGAGGCCGTGCGCGCGGTGCGGGGCTGGGACGTCGGCGACGAGCCCGCCCACCCGAGCGCGACGCGTTCCGATGGGACTCCCGATGGTGATCGGCCGTGAGCTACACGGCCCTGGCGGTCGTCGGGGTCGCGTTGGCGATCGCGATGGACCTGTGGGTCCTGCGGACCCGGCTGCTTACCCGGCGGGTTTTCTGGACTTCCTATGCGATCATCGCATTGTTCCAGTTGATCTCCAACGGGATCCTCACCGGGTTCGGCATCGTCGTCTACGACCCCCGCCGGATCCTCGGCCCGCGGATCGCGCACGCTCCGGTCGAGGATCTGCTGTTCGGCTTCGCGTTGGTGACCCAGACGTTGGCATGGTGGGTCTGGTGGGGGCGCCGGCTGCGGGGCGGGCCGCCCGGCCGGCCTCGCAGCCGGCGGGCCGGGAAGAGCCGGGCTGCCGGGGAGAGCCGGGCTGCCGGGGAGAGCCGGGAGGCCGGCGACAACGGGGGCAACGGGGAGAATCGAGGCATCCCGTCTCGACCCGAGGGTCGAGAGAGATCTCGGCGTACTTCGTGACGGAAACGAGCGAATTGGTCCCCTAGCGAGAATCCGTCGGCTTAATCTCGTCACGATGACGCATGATGGTGCAGGGGGCCCGGGATCGCCGGGACGCCACCGTTCTCCCTGGGGGCGTTCAGGCCGGATCCTGCCGATCCGGTGGGGACGCATCATCGCTGTGGTGGCTGTGTTGGTCGTCATCGTTGCGGGTCTGGTGGTTGTGCGTGGGCGGATGGCCGGCGACCATCGTGCGGGTTCCTCCGGAGGCAGGCCGGGTGCGCCGGTCGCAGCGCCGGCACCCACGCCCGGTGACGAGGACGGGCCGGCGAACGTGACGGCGGCCCCGGTCACTGCCCGGCCGGGTGCCGGTCCGGCCCTTTCCACCGCGTCCGCGGCCTCCCCGAGCGCCGGCATCGGGTCGGTTTTGCCACGGGTCGCCCCGACCGCCGCGAGGCCGCGGACCGGACCGCCGCCCGGGTCACCGGCCCTCCCGGTCGCTGCGCGGCCCTCCGGCCCGGCCCTCAGCCTGAGTTCGACCAGGGTCGACCTGGGTGACGTCGACTCCGTCTGGCGGCTTGACCTGCGTGGCGAGGGCACGGCGCCGGTCGACGTCGTGATCGGCGCCAGCCCGTCCTGGCTCACCGTGGTGCCCGGCCGGTCGCGGATCGATCCGGGGGCCGTCGTCCCCCTGGTGATCACTCTTGATCGGGCGGCGGCACCGTCCGGACCGATCGATGTGATCGTTCCGGTCAGGCCCCGCAAGGGTGATGGCGGGGGCGACGTGCGGGTTACCGCCAGGGTCGACGGCTCGCCACAGGTGGTGTCGATGGTCGCGGCGCCGGCAACGCTGTACCCGTCCGGCTGCGCGCCGGCCGCGAGGGCGACCGCGTCCCCGGCGGCGGTGTCCCCGGCGGCGGTGTCCCCGGCGGCGGTGTCCACGGTGACGGTGTCCGTCGTGGACGCGACCGGCATCTTCGCCGCGGAGCTCGTGGTGAACCTCCCCGACGGAGGCAGGGCTAGTGTGTCGCTGGTCCTTGACCGGGCGACGGGTAACCGGTCGACGTGGTCCGGCCCGGTGGGCCCGGCCCGTGTGGCCGGGGCGATCACCTACACGGCCACGGTGACCGATCTTGACGGGCGGCGCTCCCGGGCACCGGGATCCCTCACCGTTCTGCCCTGCCCCTCCTGACCGGCGCGGTGACGGCGGTGACGGCGGTGGGAAAGTATGGCGCCGCCCGGTTCAGGGGTACCGGGCGGAACGGTATAGCACGACAGGTTGGCCGGGACGCGCCAAGGTTTCGTCGGGCGGCGCAGGCCCAGAGACGGGTGCCGCAGGCCCGGGGCGCCGCGGTACGCGATGCACGCGCCGTCGGGCGCCGGAGAAAACGGGTGGGTGAGGTCGTGGACGCTGCTCTCGGGGATGTCGGTGTGCCGCGTCAGACCGGGCCGCAGCCGGCCGTGGAGCGGGCCGGCCGGGACGGTGCCGCGCGGTGGCGTCGGCCCCTGCCACCGGTCGAGCAGGTGCGTCCGGGACTGTGGAGTATCCCCGTCCCGTTGCCCTGGGCCAAACCGGCGCACGTGTTCGTGTACGTTTTCGAGACCTCCACGGGCCCGTTCCTGATGGACGCGGGCTGGGAGTTCGACGAGGCGTTCGACGAGCTGCAGGCCGGACTGGCGATGATCGGGATGTCGGTGGCCGACGTGCGGGGCGTTGTGGTGACCCATGCGCACCTGGACCACTACGGCCTGGCGAACCGGATCCGGGAGGCATCCGGGGCGTGGGTCTCGTTGCATCCCCTGGACGAGGCGATGCTCCGGCACTTCGAACATGGTTACGCCGATCGGGTCTCCGAGCTGATGATCCGGGCCGGGGCGCCCGCCGAGATGACCGAGCGGCTGCTGGCGGGCTACCAGCAGCCGGCCCCGGGCCTATCGCGACCCGACATCCTCCTCGAGGACGGCGACCGGCCGGACATCCCGGGCTGGGATCTCACCGCGCTGTGGACACCGGGCCATTCGCCGGGACACCTCTGCTTCTGGGAGCCGACCAACCGGCTGCTGTTCTCCGGGGACCACGTCCTGCCCTCGACGGCGGTCGGGGTATCCGCGCCGGAGGAGGCCGTTCCTGATCCGCTGGGGGACTACCTGCGTTCGCTGGCCCGGCTGCGGAGCCTGCCTGCCGAGGAGGTGCTGCCGGCGCACGAGTACCGGTTCACCGGGCTGGAGCGCCGGCTCGCGAAGCTCGACGCGCATCACGCCGGCAGGCTGTCCGAGGTCGTCGAGGGACTGCGCGCGGGTGCCTCGCGGGTCTGGGACGTCGCCGGATACGTGACCTGGCATCGGCCGTTCCGCAACCTGCGGGGGGTGGCGCTGCAGAACGCCGTGATGGACACGATGTCGTACCTCGCGACGTTGGAGGCAACCGGCGCGGCGCGTTCCGAGCCGGGAACACCAGACCGGTGGCGCCTGATCGAGCCGTAGGGCCCGCCGGTCGGCAGGGCGGGGACCATTCGTACTAAGGTGAGGATATGACCTCCGTGTCGCTGTCCAAAGGCGGCAATGTCTCGCTGAGTAAGGTCGCCCCCAACCTCACTGCCGTGACGGTGGGCCTGGGGTGGCAGGTGCGGCAGACCACCGGTGCCGCCTACGACCTCGACGCCAGCGCGATCATTGTGAATGACGCCGGCCAGGTCCTCTCCGACGGCTATTTCGTGTTCTTCAACAATCTGGTGAGTCCGGACGGTGCGGTGAAGCACCTGGGTGACAACCTGGTCGGTGGCGGCGGCGGTGACGACGAGCAGATCAAAGTCGACCTGCGGATGCTGACCCCGCAGGCGGCGAAGGTCGTGTTCACCGTGTCCATCTACGATGCCGACTCGCGTCGGCAGGCCTTCGGCCAGATCCGCAACGCGTTCATCCGGGTGACGGACGCGACGAACGGCGCGGAGGTGGCCCGCTACGACCTCACCGAGGACGCCTCCACGGAGACAGCGATGATCTTCGGTGAGCTGTACCGCTACGGTGGGGAGTGGAGGTTCCGCGCCGTCGGTCAGGGATACGCCTCCGGGTTGCGCGGGATCGCCTTGGACTTCGGCGTCAACGTCTCGTGACCGCCCGGTCCTCGTGACCGCCCGGGCTCAGACGCGGCGCCATCCGGTGGCGGGGCGGGCGTTGCCGATCGTTGGCACGATCCGGGAGCGGGCACCTCGCGGCGCGACGACCATAACGCGCACAGAGCGTGTGTTGGCGTCGATCCGGTAGAGGATCCGCCAGGTCCGCCCGCTGGCCTCGTGCATGCCGACCTGCTCGCCGGGGATCGGAGTGCCGGCCTTGCGCGGATCGTCGCGCAGGGCACCGTCGAGGAACCGACGGACCTCGCCGCGGGTGAGCTCGGCCAGCTTCGACAGGTCCCGCTCAGCCGAGGCGGACAGCGTCACCTCGTGCTTGTCACTCACCGCCGGCTCCAGCCCCGGCGGCCGGAAGCGGGGAAAGCTCCACGTTCTCCACGTGAAGATCCTATGCGCCCGCCTCCACCGGGGCTCGTGCTTCTCGCCCCCGTTGCCGGGAACCGATCACCATCGTTGCCGGGAACCGTTGCCGGGAACCGTTGCCGGGAACTGAGAAGTCCTTCCGCGGTCCGGATGAACCGGGCGGCATGGGCGGTTATGCGGGTATGCGCTTCGGAGATGACGACACCATTCGCCGCATGCTCACCGACACCGAGGTCTGGGCGGTGGTGGGGCTGTCCAACGACAGCCGCCGGGCCGCCTACAGCATTGCGGACTACCTGCGACGGCACGGCAGGCACGTCGTGCCGGTGCATCCTTCGGCACCCGTGGTCGCGGGGGAGCAGGGATACGCGACGTTGAGCGAGATCCCGTTTCCCGTCGACGTCGTCGACCTGTTCGTCCGGTCGGAGCTGGCCGGCCCGCTCGTCGACGAGGCGGTGAAGATCGGCGCAAAGGGGGTCTGGCTCCAGCTCGGTGTGCGGGACGAGGCTGCCGCGGCGCGTGCGGGCGAGGCCGGACTGGACGTCGTCATGGACACCTGCCCGGCGATGGAGGCACCCCGGCTGGGGCTCGGCTGGAGCCGTTGATCCCCGGCACCTCCGCGGGCGCCCGGCGCGATCGATCGAGCAGCACGAACCGGCGGGTCGCGAGCGCGGCGGCAGGCGGGAAGAGCACGAGGACGGGGAGCAGGTAGCGGTAGTCGAAGCACACCGTCGCGGCCGGGACGATGAGCGTGGCGGCCCCGGCCGCCACGAGGAGGGCCATGTCCGCACGCAGCCGTCGATCTTCGGCGGCCCGGTCCCGCAGGCCTCTCCGGCGCCGGGCGCCACGGTTCCCCGGCGGCGCACGGCGGTCCCGCCCCGGGATCATGATCGCGACGACGGCAACGATCACCATCGCGGCCAGGGCCGGACCGGGCGTGAAGACGAGATGCTGGTAGCTCCGCAGGAAGCCGGCGGACGGCTCGCGGATGACGTGGGTGGGCGCGTCCCCGTGGAAGCCGAGCAGTGGCTCGCCGTTGTGCAGGTAGCGCGGTTCGTTACCGGTCGGGAACCGCCAGGTCGCGTCCGGCCAGTCACGGTGCCCGACCGGTCGGCCCGGGGCGAAGTAGTGCGCGATCTCCCCGCCGACCATCCGGGCGTAGTCACCGAACTGATACCGGATGACCTGGCGGGTGAAGTCGCGCAGCAGCGCGTCCCGCTTGTCGTCGGGCATGTCGAGCCGCCAGCGCGGGCTGTTGCCGTTCCAGGCGTAGTAGCTGGGATCGGGCCGCCCCGCCACCGGATGCGGGGAGCACAGGACGAGCTGGCGCGTGCTCAGGTGTAGGCGATCACATTCGGCGATCGGTGCCACCCGGCCGTACATCCACACCGCGTCCCCACCGGTGAGCGCGTACTTCCCGTGCGCGTGGTGGAACCAGCCCGCGTATCCGACGAGTGGAACGGCGAGCATCACGGCGAAGGCGGCGGACCGGAGCCATCCGACGCGACGAAGAAGCAGGTAGCCCACGGCGAGCACACCCATGGCGACCCCGATGGTGCGGACCAGGCCCGCCCCGCCCAGTAACAGGCCGGCGAACCCGCACGCCCACACCGACGGTCGTGCCGACCAGGTCAGGGCGATCATCGCGGCGACCAGCAGGACCGCGAACAGGGTCTCGGCCATCACGTAGTGTTCGAGGACCAGCTGGTAGGCGTCCAGCAGGACCGGCGCGGCGGCGAGGGCCGCCACCGGGGCCGCCACTCGGCGGTGGACCAGCAGGACGTAGATCCCCACCCCGAGGGCCAGGCCCGCGACGTGCTGGACCACCGTCACCCACCACAGGTCGCCGGTGTGCGACAGCAGGCGCAGGAAGGCCGGGTATCCGGCCGGCCGCATCGGGTCGGGCGCGTGCAGGGTGGAAAGTCGCAGGTAGGCGTAGGAGTCTCCGTTGAACTCGAACGCCGGCCGGTAGGCGTACCCGGTGACCACCCGCAGGGTCATCCCGGCGACCAGGAGAACCGCGAAGGGCAGATGCCGCGCGACCGGCTGGGCGGGTCGGGCCGGCTGGGCGGAGGCCGGACCCGATTCACGGCCCGATTCACGGCGCCGCGCGTTCGGGCCGTAGAGCGGGCCGGGGTGCTCCCCGGACGGCACCCGGCCCGGGGCGGCGAGGTCATCCGCGGGGTCATTCCCGGAGGCGGGGTCATCCCCGAAGACAGCGGGATCGCGTAGGGAGACGGGCGCGGCGTCACCGGGCAGCGGTGGAAAGCGGCGTCTGCCCGAGACGACCATTCTGCCCAGGACGGCCATGATGAATATCCGCCGTTCTCAGAACCTGACGACCTCGGCCGGGTGTTCCGGCGCCTCGAAGCACGGGCCGAGGCCGGGCGTGTCGGCCCGTGGACCGCTCGCCTCGGCCTGGGTGGAGCCCGCGCCGGCACTCGCACTCGCGTCAGGGCCCGTGCCGGTACCCGCGTCAGGGCCCGTGCCGGCACGGGTACCGCGGGCCGACGCCCGCTGATGCCCCCCGCTGGGTCCGGCGGTCAGCAGCCGCAGGAAGAAGGACCCGAAGGCGGTCTGCGCGCCCAGCACCATCAGCGTCATCGCGAGCAGGGCCGGGCGCATCTCGTTGAGCGGTCCGAGATTGTTGACCAGCCAGCGGACGAGGACGACCACGTCCACGACAAATCCGACGATGAACAGGCCCGCGCCGAGCGCAAGCCCGCGTTCGAGGGTGAACAGGCGGTGGATGAGCGGCAGCGGCCAGCGGCGGCGCTCCTGCCAGCCGAGGGCGTGGTTGTGGACGTCGGCGCAGACCCCCAGCAGCACCAGTTGCCAGCCGAGTAGCGCCAGCAGCGCGAACAGGATCGAGAAGTGCAGGTCCAGCCGGTGGAAGCCGAGATTGAGCGAGCCGGGCAGCAGCGCCGCCTGGCCCACGATCCCGAGCGCCAGCAGCACCAGGCCGGGCAGGACGAACAGGTGCCTCGGCGCCAGCAGCAGCATGAACCGCAGGTGTCGCCAACCATCCCGCAGGGAGTGCAGCTTGGAGGCCCCGACCCGCGGATGGTAGGTGATCGGCACCTCCTCGATCCGAAGCTCGGCGCGGCCCGCGGCGATCACCAGTTCGGAGGCGAGCTCCATCCCCTCGCAGCGCAGCTGCATACGCAGGTACGCCTCTCGGCTGAAGGCCCGCATGCCCGAGTGCGCGTCGGAGGAACGGACGTCGAACAGCCGGTTCAGGATGCCGGTGAGCACAGGGTTGCCGACGTAACGGTGCAGCCAGGGCATCGCTCCCGGCAGGATCTCTCCAGCGAAGCGCGACCCGAGCACGTAGTCGGCCCGCCCGGCGCGCAGCGGAGCGAGCAGGACGCCCAGATCCGAGAAGTCGTAGGAGTCGTCGGCGTCGCCCATCACGATCAGCCGGCCTCGGGCGGCGGCGAACCCGGCCAGGTAGGCGTTGCCGTAGCCGCGCCGGGTCTCGCGGACGACCCGGGCACCTGCGGCTGCGGCGACGTCCGCCGACCGGTCCGTGGATCCGTTGTCGACAACGACGACCTCGCCCGCGGCACCCGCGGTGGCCAGGCCCGCAAGGGCCTTGCGCACACAGACGCCGACCGACTCCTGCTCGTTCAGGCACGGCATGACGACCGACACCTCGACCGGCTGTCCGCCGGCACGCGGGCCGGAACCCGCGCCGGTGGGGATGCCCCCGAAGGCGTCGGTACCGGTACCGACACCCGTGGCGCCGTCCATCGTCCGTACCCCCTTGTGGCCGGGCATGTCCGGGTCCGTGGCCGTTCACCGGTGCCTGTCCGTGGCTCTGCCGTGTCGATGCCCGGTCGCCGGGGACAACGGGCGCCGTTCATGCAGGTGGGCGCATCAGCGGAACCGGCCCACGTCATTGTTGCGGTCAGGATGGCGGAACCGCTCGGCCACCGCCCCGTAACCTACCGATCCGATGGTCCGGTCCTGTTACCAGTATCTCGCTGTAGACACCCCGTGGTCCGTCCGGCTGGTTCCCGATGTGCCGCGTTTCGCATCCGCGCTGGTCACGGCCGTTGCCCACGCTGACTTGCGGGTCAGGGTCGCAGACACGTCGGCCCCTTCACACGCGCCTCGGTGTGACGCTTCTTACGGAGAGGCGTAACGTCTGGTGCTCGTGCAAGCTGTTCGCGTTTCAGACCCGGCATCGGCGTCCCCGGTGCCCACCGACGACCCGGAGCCCTCCTCGCCCGAGCCGTCCTCAGTTCCCCTGCCCGCTGACGCCTCACGCGCAGCCGCGCCCCGGCGACGTGGTTGCCCGCACTGTCCGCCCTGCCCCACGGCGGACAGTGCGGATCGCGACGCCGCCCGGGTGGCCAGCCAGCATTGGGACCAGGGCTGGATCCTGCTGTGTAACGGGGTGATTCTGTTCGAGGACACCGGCGAGATCCTGCCGACAGGTCGCACCGTCGAGCCACGACGGGCGCTGCCCCGGCCCGGGGGCGTGGCACGGCCGCCGGCTCCGAGATGGGCGAGCCAGGCCCCGGTCGCGTTCTGACGGTCGCGTTCTGACGGTCGCGGCCTGACGGTCGCGGCCTGACAGCGAGCTCCTTCTGCTCGCTCCTTCCGCGGGGTTCGGGAGGATGTGAAGTTCATCCCAGTTGATCTGGGTGTCCCCGTTACGGGTACGGTGCCGGCGTGGCGTCAAGGTCGGTGACGAGGCCGGGAAACGGGACCGCTCCCCGCTGGCCCGTGGAGAACCGGGTCGGTCGGCGCGTCCGGATCCTCATGCGCCGTGACACCGCGCTGGGCCGGACGTTCCTGCACGCCTTCACCAGTGCGGACCGGTCGCTGTTCGCGGCGCTGGCCGGCGGCAGACCGCTGCTCGACCCGGCGCTGCCGCGGCTGTCCCACGCTGCCGATCATGGTCTGCTCTGGTGGGGGGTGGCCGGGGCGCTCGGTGCGACGAAGGGACGCCGTCGCCCGGCGGCCGTCCGTGGCCTGCTCGCCCTGGGAGTCGCGAGCGTTCTCGCCAACGGGCCGATGAAGGTGGTGTTCCGCCGGGACCGCCCACCGACTCACATGATTCCCCCGCTGCGGCGGCTTCGCGAGGATCTCACGACGTTCTCGTTCCCCTCTGGGCACGCGGCGTCGGCAGCCGCCTTCGCCACCGGAGTCGCGTTGGACGCACCCGGCGCGGCGGTGCCGGTGGCCGTGCTCGCAGCCGCGGTGGCGTTCTCCCGGGTGTACGTCGGGGTGCACTATCCCGGGGACGTGGCCGCCGGCGTGCTGCTGGGGATAGGGGCGGGCCTGGCGACGACGAAGGTGATGCCGCGCCGGCCGTGGGCCCCCGCCCGGGCCAGCCCCGCGTCGGCGTGGGCGCCCGCCCTGCCCGACGGCGACGGCCTCACCGTGGTGGTGAACGCCCGTTCCGGTCCGGGTAACCACACGGACCTGCTCGCCGTGCTGCGGGCCGATCTGCCCAGGGCCCGGGTCGTCGAGGTCGACGCGGGCGGCGACGTAAGAACCGTGCTGAGGTCCGCGGCGGCGCGGTCCCGTGTGCTGGGCGTCGCCGGCGGCGACGGCACCATCAACGCGGCCGCCCAGACCGCGCTGGCGCACGGCGTGCCGCTGGCGGTCTTCCCCGCGGGCACGCTCAACCACTTCGCCGCGGACGTCGGACTCGCCGGGGCGGGTGACTCGGTGCAGGCGATACGGGAGGGTTCGGCGGTCGCCGTCGACATCGGCCGGGCCGAGGGCATCGGCGCGGCGTTCAGTCGGTTCTCCCGCATCTTCGTGAACACCGCGAGCCTCGGCGGTTACCCGGACATGGTCGCCATCCGTGCGCGGTTCGAGCGCCGCATCGGCAAGTGGCCGGCGATGCTCATCGCGCTGAGCTGGGTGCTGCGCCACGAAACGCCGTTCGAGATCGAGATCGACTCCGAGTACCGCCGGGTCTGGCTGATCTTCGTCGGCAACGGGATCTACCAGCCCGACGGGTTCGCCCCCACCTACCGCACCCGCCTCGACGAAGGGCTGCTGGACCTGCGGGTGGTCGACGCCGCAGCGTCGCTTGCCCGGCTCCGGCTGGTGGGGGCGGTGCTGACCGGCCGTCTCGGGCGCAGCCGGGTGTACGAACAACACACGGTCGAACGGGTCACGATCTCATCCCGTCAGCCCGGCCCGCTGCCGTTCGCCTGTGACGGCGAGGTCACGGAGGGAGTGGAACACATCGTCATCACTCCGGGCGGAGCCCGACTGATCGTCTACCGGCCGCGGCGGCCCGGCGCATCCGGCTGAGCCGGGCCGGTGGACCGGCAGCCGGGCGGACCGCGGCGGCGTCAGCGACCGCGACGGTGCTGCAACGGGATGAGCGTGTGCAGCGGGCTGGTCAGCCGGGTGAACTGGTCGGTGTCGAGGAGATCCTCGACGAGCAGCGCGCAGGCCAGGTCGGCGCACAGCTCCATGACCCGCCGGTCCTCGCTCGAATCGGTGCCCCGATGGCCGCGGCAGTACGGGCACAACCGCCAGAAACCCTCGGCGGCGCTGCGCCGGACCAGGGTCCACACCCGGCGACGCCCGGTCACCACGGCGCTCGCGAAGGCGGCGTCCATCGCCATCTGATGCGCGGAGTCGTCGCGGGTGAGTGCGGACACCAGCAGGCCGTCGAAGACCTCGAGGCTGTCCGGATCGTGGCAGCGCCCGGCGAGGACCGGGAGTGCCGCGAGAACCCGCTTCACGTCCGCCGCGGCCGGGCCGAGGTCGGGTTCGTGCGAGCGCGCGCGGGGGTAGACCGTGCGCCACGGGCGCATCAGTGCCGCATACTCCGCGCGGCCGAGGATGGGCCGGGAGTAGGAGGCGGCGACCGCGTCGCGCATCGCGCGCAGAGCCGTGGCGGCGATCGTCGGTTCGACGGTGACGTACTCCGCGCCGGTGAGGTCGTCGGCGTAGATCGCGCTCAACGCGTCGAAGGCGGCCAGCACCTCGACGATCAATGGAGAGTCGGGGGAGAGCGCCTTGTCCCGGGCAGCGGCGAGGTACCCCGAGTTGCGCCAGGCGCCGGCGAGCGAGACGAGCTCCGTGTCGGTGGTGTGGACGAGTTGGGCGAGGATGCCGAGAATGCCGCGGAGGTTGGGATGTTCCTCCAGCCGCTCGATGCGACGGGCCCGCAGGATCATGCCGCCGTCCCGTCCACGCGGCTTGCGACGCCGCACTGGGACCGCCGTGGGCTCACCGCGCTCCCGCCCGTCCGCGGTTCAGGTGATGCCGCCGCGGGTGCGGTGGTCGTCGCCACACCATTCACCTCGTCCTCCTCGACCGTCACAGCAGACGCCGCGCGGGCCTCGTCATGACCCGCAGTCGCGCGCCGGCTGGTCGGCTGGTTATCGGCTGGCCGGCCGGCTCCTGATTGACCTGACAATTGACCTGACAATTGACCTGACAGCGACCTGACAGATGCCTGACCGTACCGGACCGCGACGTGGCCGTGCGGTGATCGGCAGGCGGGTTTTCGTTGCTCTCCGACACTGACGGGGGCCGGGAGCACGTGCCGGAGGGCTTCGCCGCCGGCGGTTTCACAGCTGGTAACGCCGCGTGACCAACCTTTGGACATCACCCTCGAGAGACTAGTGTCCGCGGCGGCGATGCGGAACTCAACGCGTCATCAAGTGGAACACGGGGTACCGCGAAAGACCCGGGGCATAACCGGATCGGGGACGGCGGTGGACTCCGATGAAGCCGAGCGCGGTGGAGTTCATCACGGACAGTGCCGATGCGTTGGGTAACTCCTCCGGGGGTCCGGGTCGGGCCCGCCGGAACCGGGCGCGCCCGGATGCAGGGGGTCAACGCGGTGGGCCCGGAGAATGAAACCCGAGGTCGCGGGGCTGAGATTGGACGCCAAGGGGTTCGGTGCGCGGCCCGCTGCCCGGCCGGGGTGGCCCGGAGGTACCGATCCGCATGCGGTGGGCCGGATGGGCCGGATGGGCGGGCCTGGAGGCGATGGCCCGAACGCGGTGGGCCGGATGGGCCGGATGGGTCGGTCTGGAGGCGGTGATGCGGGCACGGTGGGGCCGGACGGCCCGGCGGCTCCGGTGCCGTGGGATCCGGTCCGGCGGGTGCGGTGTGGTGGGCTCCATCGCGCGGGCCCCACCTTCCGGGCCCCACTTTCCGGACCCAGCCACCCGGGCTCCGCGCCGGGTGGGCCACGCAGGGGTCCGGCCCGGCACCGTGACCTCGGGCCCCGGCGCCGGGGAGCCCGCAGGTGGCTCCGTCGGCGCCGGGGAGGTCCCGGATGGCCCGAAGGCCTGGGCAATCCGGGCAATCCCGGGGGCCGGGCAGTCCGGGGCCTGACTGGTCCGGGGCCTGGGTGGGTCGGTCAGCCCGAGATCGGCCGCTCGTCCTGCTCGACGCCGGCCACGATCCTGATGCCGGCCACGATCGCCTCGGGCCCGTCCAGGCCGGCCTCGTCGGCACGCAGCCCGAATCGCCTGATCGCGTCCCCGACCGTGGTGGCCTTGACCTCACCGGCCCGGACGAGGGCTTCCAGGGTCGCGACGACGATCGACTCGGCGTCGACCTTGAAGTGCCGGCGCAGGGCGGCCCGAGTGTCGGAACGGCCGTACCCGTCGGTGCCCAGCGAGGTGAACGGCTGCGGAACCCACCGGGAGATCTGGTCGGGCACCGCGCGCATCCAGTCGGAGACCGCCACGACCGGGCCGGCGGCCCCTTCGAGGGTACGGGTCACGTACGGCACGGCGTCGTCGGCCTCGGGGTTGAGCAGGTTGGCGCGGTCGCAGTCGAGCGCATCCCGCCGAAGCTCGTTCCACGAGGTCACCGACCACAGGTCGGCGGCGACCCCGAAGTCGGCGGCAAGGATCTCCTGCGCCGCCAGCGCCCAGTGGATGGAAGTCCCGCTGGCCAGCAGTTGCGCCCGCGGCGGGGAGCCCACGCCGGCCCCCGCCGCCGGAAGCCCGCCGGCCAGGTCCTCGGCCGAGCGGAACCGGTACATCCCGGAGATGATCTGCGCCGGGTCGAGACCCGCGGGCTCGGCAGGCTGCGGCACCGGCTCGTTGTAGACAGTGAGGTAGTAGAAGACGTTGTCGTCCCGCTCGCCGTACATTCGGTCGAGCGCGTCCCGGACGATGTGTGTCAGCTCGAAGGCGAAGGCGGGGTCGTAGGCCACGCAGGCCGGGTTAGTCGACGCCAGGAGCAGGGAGTGGCCGTCCTGGTGCTGCAGGCCCTCGCCGTTGAGAGTGGTCCGACCGGCGGTCGCCCCGAGCAGGAACCCGCGGCCGAGCTGGTCGCCGAGCGCCCACATCTGGTCGCCGGTGCGCTGGAAGCCGAACATCGAGTAGAAGACGTAGATTGGGATCATGTGCTGCGCGTGGGTGGCGTACGCCGTGCCAGCGGCGATCACCGAGCCCATCGACCCGGCCTCGCTGATGCCCTCGTGCAGCATCTGACCGGTCTCGGACTCCTGGTAGGACAGCAGCAGTTCGCGGTCGACGGCCTCGTAGCGCTGCCCGTGCGGCGAGTAGATCTTCGCCGTCGGGAACATCGCGTCCATGCCGAAGGTGCGGGCCTCGTCGGGGATGACCGGCACGAAGCGCGCGCCCATCTCCTTGGTCTTCATGAGGTCCTTCAGCAGCCGGACGAAGGCCATCGTCGTGGCGACGGGCTGTTTGCCGGAGCCCTTCCGGAGTTCGTCGAAGATCTTCGCTGGCGGTTGGGGGAGCGGCTTGGCCCGCACGACCCGACGCGGGATCGACCCACCGAGCGCGGCCCGGCGTTCCCGCATGTACGCGATTTCCTCGGAGTCCGGCCCCGGGTGGCAGTAGGGCGGCAGGTCACCCGACAGAGCCGAGTCCGGGATCTCCAGATAGAGCCGGTCGCGGAACTCCTTGAGCTCGCTCTTGGTCAGCTTCTTCATCTGGTGGGTGGCGTTGCGGGCCTCGAAGTCCTTGCCCAGGGTCCAGCCCTTGATGGTGTGCGCGAGGATGACCGTGGGCTGGCCCGCGTGCTCGGTCGCAGCCTTGTAGGCCGCGTAGAGCTTACGGTAGTCGTGGCCACCGCGGGAGAGCTTGCGCAGATCGTCGTCGGAGAGGTCCGCGACCATCCGGCGCAGCCGGGCGTCCGAGCCGAAGAAGTGCTCCCGGATGTATTCGCCCGACGACGTCGAGTAGGTCTGGAACTGCCCGTCCGGCGTGGTGTTCATGCGGTTTACCAGCACGCCGTCGGTGTCCTTGGCCAGCAGCGGGTCCCAGTCGCGGCCCCAGACCACCTTGATGACGTTCCAGCCGGCGCCCCGGAACAGCGACTCCAGCTCCTGCATGATCTTGCCGTTGCCGCGGACCGGGCCGTCGAGGCGCTGCAGGTTGCAGTTGACCACGAAGATGAGGTTGTCGAGCTCCTCGCGGGCGGCCACGCCCAGCGCGCCGATTGACTCCGGCTCGTCCATCTCGCCGTCGCCGAGGAACGCCCATACGCGGCTGCCCGAGGTGTCCTTGATCTGGCGGTTGAGCAGGTAGCGGTTGAACCGGGCCTGGTAGATGGCGCCGATCGGCCCGAGCCCCATCGAAACCGTGGGGAACTCCCAGAAATCAGGCATGAGCCGAGGGTGAGGGTAGGACGACAGGCCGCCCGACTCGCCCTCGCGCCGGAAGGCGTCGAGCTGCTTCTCCGTCAGCCGGCCTTCCAGGAAGGCGCGGGCGTAGATGCCCGGGGACGCGTGACCCTGAATAAAGATCTGGTCACCCGAGGCACTTCCCGGCGAGGAACTGAGATGGTCCTTGCCGCGGAAGAAATGGTTGAAGCCCACCTCGTAGAGGCTCGCGCTTGAGGCGTAGGTCGCGATGTGACCGCCGACATTGAACGCGGGGCGGTTGGCGCGGCTCACCATGATGGCCGCGTTCCACCGGATATAGGCCCGGATGCGGCGTTCGATGTGCTCGTTGCCGGGGAACCAGGGCTCCCGCTCCGGGCTGATGGTGTTGATGTAGTCGGTGCTGGTGAGACCGGGAACACCGACCGCCTTCTCCCGGGCCCGTTCGAGGAGCTTCAACATGAGGAAGCGGGCCCGGCCGCGGCCGGACTCCTCGATGACGGCGTCGAGCGACTCCAGCCACTCGCTGGTCTCGGAGGGATCGATATCCGGCAGCTGACTCGGTAGCCCATCGGTGATGACCGAGAACTTCCGGGGTGTGTCCTGCGCCACGCCTTCTCCTGCTCCTCGAGCTTCCCGGGGCCGTCGAGACCATGCGAAAAGGTCCTGATCGTATGATCGTCGGCCCAGTGGTCACTTTTGCAACGTACCGGGGTGGAAACATGCATGATCAATGCGCCGCCGCATCCCGGCCGCTCGCTCATCCCATACGACGCCTGTGCTCTGGGTGATCGGCCGACCCTCGGTGGCCGAGGGGGGTCACCCGGAGAACGGGCCTGTCATGGACCATCGTGCTCTATCGCAGCTGCCTCGTCACGTACGTCTTGGTTACTTCCGGGTCGGGACCTGGGCGATGTGCGGTGCGTTGTTGGCATGTCGTCCGTAGTGCGGCCGATGCCGGGCCCCGCCGTGGTGGACAATCACCCTGATGGAGACCCGGATGAAGACGACGATGCTGTCCGTGCGCACCGGCCGGCGAGAAAGTGTGGTGGATCTCACGCCCGATGCGCGGCGGTTCCTTGCCGGTTCCGGTGGTGGGTTGCTGTCGGTCTTCGTGCCGCATGCCACGGCCGGCGTGGCCATCCTCGAGTTGGGCTCCGGTAGTGATGCCGACCTGCTCGCGGCGCTCGCGGATCTGCTCCCCGCCGACGGCAGATGGCGCCACGCACATGGAACGCTCGGTCACGGCCGCTCACATGTGATGCCGGCCATCATCCCGCCCTCGTTGACGGTCCCGGTGATCGACGGCCGCCTCGCGCTCGGGGTCTGGCAGTCCATTGCGCTGGTGGACCTCAACGTGGACAACCCCGATCGAACGGTCCGGCTGTCGTTCCTGGCGGGATGATTCCGCTCTCTCCGGGGTACTGGCGGGGAGTCACATCAGGCTGACCACGCCGTCGCCTGTCCACAACCGACGGCGTGGCACTTGCGCAGTCACCGGAAGGTCCGGTGGACTAGGTCGAGGCGCACCGATCGATGAGGATCATCATTGGATGCGTCCACCGAGACGGGACGCCCTCGCGGCTACGCGGAGCGTCGACATACGAGCAGGAGGTAGTGGAGGGTGAGTCCGACCGCGGCGAACGCCGAGGGTCAGCGCCGAGCGGAGCGGCTGGGAGTCTCCGCCGGGACCCAGGTGCAGTCGCTCAACGAGGACGACGACATCGCCCAGGACCTGCTGGACGCCGTCACGAGCGCCAGCGGGACCGAGCTTGTCCCCGAGGACTCCGACGACGTCGTCGACATCGTCCTGCTGTGGTGGCGGGAGGATGACGGGGACCTGGCGAACGCCCTCATCGACGCACGGCGGCAGCTGTCCGACGACGGCGTGATCTGGCTGCTGACGCCCAAGGCCGGGCGTGCCGGCCATGTCGAGCCGAGTGACGTGCTGGACGCGGTGCCCACCGCGGGTCTCGTCCAGACCAGCACGTTGAGCGTCGCCCAGGAGTGGTCCGGCCAGCGGCTGGCGGCGCCGAAGTCGCAGCGGGTGCGTCACCGCTGACCCAGGGTGCCCGGTCCGGCCCAGCTGGGCCTGGTCGGTTCGGTCCGGTCCGGTTCGGCCTGGTCGGTCCGGTTCGGCCGGGCCTGGTCGGTTCGGTCCGGTTCCCCCGGTTTCGGGGTCCGGGTCGAGGCGGGCGCGCACCGCCGTGCTCGCGTGCCTCCGGGACGTACGTGGGGTGTATGGGCGCCTCTCGCCGCCGTGGGCGGCGCTCCAGGTGGGCCGGGCGGCGGGCGGTCACCGGTAGGGCGGTCACCGGTAGAGCGGCACCTGCTGGCCCTCGACCGCCCCGGGGTAGCGGTCCCAGATGCGGTTGATTCCGAACTGCAGGACCAGCGCGCCGCCGCCGATGAGGAAGAGAGCGAAGGCCAGGACCGGATTCGTCTCGGCTACCCCGGCCGCACGCTGGGCGTCGCGGACGCGGGTGCCGAGTCGCCAAGCCGCGACGAACGGCGGGACGATGATTACCCAGCCGATCAGGAAGGCCAGCAGCGACAGCGTCGGGTTCACCGCGATGCGCCGGTCATACTCGGCGAGTTCCTTGTTCGTCCGGTAGATCCAGACGAACGGGTAGACACCCAGGGTGATCAGAGGAAGGCCCAGCCACACCGCGAAGGGGTTGCGCCTCCTCCCGAGTAGGCCGGACCCCTGGAACGTGTCGGGGGAACCAGGTGGTCCGGCCAGGCCCGGTGTCCCGTAGTCGGGGGTGGCGGGGTAGCCTTGCTGCGGTTCATGGTCTGTCAGAGACTCACGAAACGCATAGATCGGAAATCCGCCGGTGGATGTGCCCGGCCCGTCGATCGGGTGGGGTTCCCGGGCGGGGTATCCGTGCGGGGTGGAACTCTGATCGGTCAACGTGGCCCTGTCCTCATCGGTGTCCATACCAGTGGCGGCCGCGGGGCACGGCACCATGCCCCCACGCATGTCCGGCGGGTGCGGCTCCCGCGTCGATCGGCCAGACTAGGGCACTCTGGCCTCGAAAACCCGCACACCCGCCGCATCGGGGTCACCGGACCGGGAAGGACACCCTTCGCCCCGATCTGATCACCGTGATCTGATTGCCGAGCACGCGCGTGAACGTCCAGGTCGGGTGCGGTTCCAGGCGATACGGCGGAGATCCGGAAGGTCGTGTAGGGCACGCCGCGGATGGGTGGCCAGCTTCGAGGTAGCCGGCAATGGCATGCTGGATCGGGACATCCATGCCGATCGGTGAGTACCTTCGCCGGATCTGGCGCGGGGCCCGCCGCCGTAGTGATCACCCGTTGTGGTCACCGGTCCCTGATCAGTTCCCCACCGTTGTGGAGAGGAAGAGCCCATGGCCGTCGAGGTTGGCTCCGTCGCCCCGGACTTCTCGCTGAAGGACCAGAACAACGAGGTTGTCACGCTGTCCGCGTTCCAGGGTAAGCGCAACGTGGTCCTGTTGTTCTACCCGTTGACCTTCACCGGCGTCTGCCAGGGCGAGCTGTGCTCCGTGCGGGACGATCTCGCTTCGTTCCAGAACGACGACGTCCAGGTGCTGGCCGTGTCGGTCGACTCGCCGTTCGCCCACAAGGTCTGGGCCGACCAGCAGGGCTACGAGTTCCCGCTGCTCGCCGACTTCTGGCCGCACGGCGCCGTCGCGAGCGCGTACGGCGTCTTCAACGCGGAGCGGGGCATCTCCCTGCGGGGCACCTTCGTCATCGACAAGGAGGGTGTTGTCCGCTGGAAGGTCGTCAACAACATCCCCGACGCGCGGGACCAGGCCGAGTACCTCAAGGCGCTCGCCATCCTCTAAGATCGTCCTTGCGGGAGTCGGCCTGCGTCTGGGGAGTCGTGGAGGGCCGGCTCCCGCCGGGGCTCGCCGCTGCGTAGTCTTAGTCGACCTCGTCATCTCCCGGGCGCGTAGCTCAGCGGGAGAGCGCTCGCCTTACAAGCGAGTGGTCGCAGGTTCGATCCCTGCCGCGCCCACGGGCTGGTTCCGCATGCTTGTTGATCTGCGATCAACTGCGCCAGCAGCCGCGATGCTAGTCGGGAGACGACCCCCCGACCCCCCGACGGGGCGCCTCTGGGGCCTCTGGGGCCGGGAAATCCGGCCGTTTGTAGCAACCGGTGTAGCCGCCTGCCGGGCCGCCGTCGGGGGGAGTGGGGCATCTCAGCCGCCGATCAGATGATCGTCGAGACGGGTGAGCGCGGCGTGCTTGGCCGCCACCTCGCCGTGAACGACGGCCCGGCTGGCCCGGCCGAGTTGGAACGCTCCCACGCCGAAGCCTTCCTGGCGGGCTACGCGGCCACCCACGCCCCGGCAACCGTGTCCCTCGTCTTCCGGGCGTTGCAGCAGTTCGGCCAGTGGCTCGCCGAGGAAGAGGATCTCGACCGGTCGCCGCTCGACCGGATGCGCCCGCCCGTCGTCCCCGAACAGCCGGTGCCCGTTCTCACCGACGATCAGATCCGGACTTTGCTCGCCGGCTGTGCCGGCCGGGACCTGGTGTCCCGCCGCGACGAGGCGATCATCCGCCTGTTCATGGACACCGGTGCACGTCGCGCCGAGATCGCGAACCTCACCGTCGAAGACGTCGACTTCACCCAGGACGTGATCCACATCGTGGCGAAGGGCCGCCGGGCCCGTGCCGTCCCGTTCGGGACGGGCCAGCGACCCCGGGAGGCCGGGCCGGCACACCACGCACGGAGAATGGGCGGCATGAAGATTCGGCTCGAAGGCGGCGACCGTGCTCGCCGAGGTCATGGATGTGATCAGGGTGTCGTCCCCGGAGGGGGACCGTCGGTACAGCGCCGTCCGGATGCACCTCGAAGTGCGGCTTCGGGCTGGCGGCCGCGGCGAGGCGGAGGACCCGGCCGCGTAAAGCCTGTTCGACACGCTCCGCCAGGCCACGGAGGCGGTCCGGTCTGTGTGCGCCGACCGTGGATGTTGACCTTCCCGGCTCCGCGAAGGTCAACATCGGCCACCCGGGGGTTCTTTCGCAGTTCCTTCGCACTTCTTTCGCAGCGAGGGAAGGCGGGCCGACCGCGGGTGTTCTGAGTGATCTTATGGCCACCCATACGATCACATGCGGCCTCCCGGTTCGGCCGCTCAGCCTGTGTCGGCGGGGGCGCTGGCCTGCCGGCGAGCGGCCCAGTCGTGGCGGGTGATCGCGTAGATGTTCCGGGGTCTCCCGCCCCGGTCTACCGGACCTTCGGCCAGAGCGAGGCCGAGCTTCTCCGCGACACGGATCGAGGCCGCGTTCTCCGGGTGGATGATGCTGATCAGCCGCTCCCGGGCCAACACCTCGAAGGCATACTCCAGGGCCGCAGCGCCGCCTTCGGTAGCGAGGCCCTCGCCCCACCGTTCCCGGCGGATGGTCCAGGCCACCTCGGTGCCGGGCCAGCCGTACTCCTCGTACAGCCCCACCCGGCCCACGAACTCGCCGGTCGTCCGGTCATGCGCGAGCCACATCCCGAACCCCTGCAACGCCCAGTGCCCCACCTGGAAAGCGAACATTCGCCAGACCGCGCCCTCGTCTGCCGGTGAACCGGTGTACGCGCTCATATCCGGGTGGGCTGCCATCGCCGTGTACGCCGGGATGTCCACGGCTGTCCAGCCGCTGAGGCTCAGCCGGCGGGTTGTCACGGTCGGCACGTAGACCTGGGGCGTGGGCTCGGCCAGTTCCAACGTCATCAGCCCATCAAAGCGGGACGCGGGGCGGTAGTGAGCTGTTCCCGGAAAGAGGTCACCTCCGGCACCGAGCCGTACCCGGAGAGATCGTTGACGAGGTGGCCTGCGCGCGTAACGACGGTGTGCGTAGGCCGGTCCGCTACCAGCTCCAATGCGCGGCTGCCAAGCATCGCGGCTTCCGCCGGGTCCGGACGCTCACGGCGAAGCAGAGTAGTCGCCAGGACCATAAGGGCATGGCCGTGGTCCTCGAAGCCTGTGGCCCGGCCGCTATCGAACGCCTCAACAGCCTGACGCGCGAGCGGCTCGGCCTCCGTACCAGCACCCAGCCGGGCGAGCAGCCCGGCGGTGAACCAGTCGGCGTTCGCTCGGCCGAACGGGGAACTCCCCGGCCGTGGTTGTGTCTCGATGACGGCCGCATCCATGCGTGCGAGCGCCTCCCGCGTGGCCGTCGGGTCGCCGAACGCGGCGTAGGCGCGGGCCTCGTAGGCGAACAGGCGGGCCCGGGTGTAGGGGTGATCCGCGACTGCCCCAGCCTTACGGACGATCTTCGCCGCCTCGTCGTACTGCTGCCTGTAGAAGCACAGAGTGGAGTCCATCGCGGCAACAGACGCCGTCAGCACATCGTCATCGATCTGTTCGGCGTGGTCCCGGGCTTGGATCACGAGTTGCTGGGATGCGTCCTGGTCGCCCATGTTGAAGGCAAGCCGGGCGAGCATGTAAGCGGACAACCCAGCCACACGGGTCAACTTCGCGTGTGCGCGTGGCTTGACCCCGGATTCGATGTGCTTCTCCGCAGACTGCCAGGTCCTGAACACCTCGGGCGCGAGCGCGTCGTGAGGCGTGCTCGTGAAGGCGGCTGCGTGACGGTCCACCGCCCCATCAAGGCTGGCGAGGGTCAGCGCATCAGGACCGAGCCGCGCGCGCCGCCGATAGGTGTCAGCTGCAAGGGCCGCGGTGAGCTCGAAGAACGTTCGCCTGTCCGTCCCCCTCACCTCCCCTTCCGACTCTGCGGCCCCTTCCGACTCTGCGGCCTGCGGCTCGGGGATATCTACCCCCGCCGCGGCGGTCAACTCGGTCAGCCGTACCGCCTTCTGCGCCGCGCGGATTCGTTCACCGAGGTCGGTTAGCTCGCTGCGGGTGCCGAACACCTGGTCGTACGCCTGGAGGATGTCGCGGGTCGGGAGCCGGCCGCGGTTGCGGATGGCGGAGGCGTTCTTCCGGTTGTGGGTGGTGCGTTTCTCCAGCTCAGTGCCTGTAAGGCCCTTCTCGGCCTGGAGCTGGCAGAACCGTTCGGCCAACTGCGCCTTCAGTGCCTCGACCCCATCAGCGTGCACGACGTTTCCCCTCGGCCGTCGGTGCGCCATGGGTGAGACATTTTTTCCCACCCATGGGACAGAAGATCTCACCCTCCCATCGAGGTGTCACGCGCTGTGTGATGGGTCGTGCGCGGCGGGACACACGCCGGCCACCTTCCCGGACCAGCAGAGGAGCGCATCGTGACTTCCCCCATGCGGGCGCCAGGCGGGTCCGCCGGCCGGATGCCCTCCGCCTGCCACCGGGTCCGCCTTGGCCTGCCCCTCACCGCCGCGGGGCGTTCCCTGGCCGGGCAGGGCCCCGTGGCCGGGGCGGGAGGAGGGCCAGCCGCAGACGCGAGCGGCGGCCCCCTCCCGCCCCTCCCCACCCGGACACCGCAGGCCGTGTGGGATGCTGCGGTGGCTGACCCGGACGGGCCGCTGCGAACCCGGGTCGTCCGTGGGGTCAGGGTCGCTGAGGCTCGCCGGGCACCAGTCGACCCCGAGGGCGACCGGCTGTGGACGGTGGTCGTCCTCGACCACGACGACGACCCGGTAGAGACTGTCCTCGGCTTCCCCTCGCTGGACGCGGCCGACGACTACGCCGCGCGACACCCGGACATTCTGCGCTGGGTGTCGGTGCCGTCCCGGCCGGCGATCCCCGCCGGACTGCCCGGCCCCTGAGACGAGGGGCCGCCTCGTCGTCCACAAACCTGGCGGTCTCCTCCCGCACGGCCCTTCCACCCGAGGTGGGGCGCCTGTCGGATACAGGCGTCCCGGATTCCGGCCTGCGGGTGGAGGGCCCCACGTTCCCCGTCTGCCCCGGCGCCGACCCGCTCCGCCGCGGCAGGCGGGCCCCACCATGAGAGGACCCGTCCCGTGCAGCCGTCCAGCTTGGCCCCGGCCGACGTGACATCGCCGTGGCGCCGCCCGTCACGGATGAACCGGAACGCGGTCGACGTGGTCGAGGTAGCCCGCGGGGAGCACCGGGTCCTGATCCGCTCGTCCCTCGGCCCCCCGATAAGGATCACGCCGCAGGCGTGGGCCGATCTCGTCGCCGCGGTGAAACGCGGCGAGTACGACGACCTCTGATCGCGCCGCCGGGTAGCCGCCCGGAGGTAAACCTCAACGCGAGGGAGCACGATCATGACTGTTGTTGCTGAGGCCCCGACGTTCTTATGGCTGGAGATCACCGGCCGGTGCCAGCTCGCATGCGGCCACTGCTACGCGGACTCGTCGCCGCTCGGGGACCACGGGACGATGAGTGCGGCCGACTGGCGTGCGGTGATCGACGCCGCGGCCGAGCTCGGTGTGGGGATGGTGCAGCTGATCGGAGGGGAACCGACGCTGCACCCCGGCCTGGCCGGCCTGGTCGGCCATGCGCTGGCCGCCGGACTACAGGTGGAGATCTACACGAACCTGCTGCACGTCACGGCCGCCCTGTGGAAGGTCTTCACCCTGCCCGGGGTGCGGCTGGCGACCAGCTACTACGCGGCCGACCCAGCCGGCCATGAGACGGTCACGGGCCGGCCGGGCTCGCATGCCCGGACCCGCGCGAACATCGCCGAAGCGGTCCGCCGCTCGGTACCGCTGCGTGTCGGCCTGATCGACACCGGTGCGGGTGCGGACATCGACGCCGCACACGCCGACCTGGTCGCCCTCGGGGTCACCGACACCGGCCGCGACCAGGCCCGCGGATTCGGTCGTGCCGCGCCGGCCGGCGTCGACGTGGCCGACACGTGCGGGGGCTGCGGGCACGGCACTGCCGCGGTTCTGCCGGATGGCACGGTGTCTCCGTGTGTGTTCACCCGCCATGCGGTCGCGGGCAACGTCCGGCGGACCGGGCTCGGCGCGATCCTGGCCGGGGAGGCGTTCGGCGCCCAGGTCGAGGCGCTCGACCAGGCCCGCCGGCATGTCGGAGTGCCGATGGCGTGCAAACCGAACCCGAAGTGCGCCCCGGCGTCGTCGTGCGCCCCGTCCTGCACCCCGTCCGATACCGGTAACAAGGGATCGAACTGCCAGCCGAAGGGGAAGTGAGCAGGCGATGAGGTGGGTGCCGGTCCGGGTCGACGACGCCTGGATGGGGTCGGTCTGGCGTGACGGCGCTGCACAGCTCGGGGTGCAGCCGCAGGGCGCGCCGGCCCTCAGCGCGTCCGGGAACGTCATCGGCGGGCCGGTCACCCACCGCGGAGAGACGGCGTGGCTGCGGGTCGCCCCGTTCCTCGAAGACGCCATGGACGTGGAGCCGTGGCACGGTACCCGCGACGCCGGGCCCCTGACCGGGATCTGTAAACCGACGCTGCTCGACAGCGCCGAATGGACCCACCCCGACCCTGTGCCGGTGCCGGTCTGCGCCGAGCTGATGACCTACGTGCCGGACCCGCCCGCCACACCCGGGGATCAGTACCTGGGGCGGCCGCTCGACCTGTCCTCGGCGTGGCTGGCGGACCTGCGTGCATCGTTGGACGCGCTCTCCCGGCAGCCGACCGGGCGGGAGATCTGGGGAAACCGGATCGACCGGTACACCAACCTGCTGCACGCCGTGTTCGGTCGTCCTGCACCGGCCGATGCCGTGCCAGGGTGGGGCAGCACCGAACATCTCGACCTGCACTGGGGCAACGTCACCGTCCCGAACCTGATGATCCTGGACTGGGAGCACTGGGGCACCAACGTCGCCGGCTACGGCGCGGCCCGGCTGTACTGCACCGCCCTGGCCGTCCCTGACGTTGCCTCCCGGATCTACACCACGTTCGCGGACGTGTTGTCGAGCCCGTCCGGCCGGTACGCGATCCTCGTCAACGCCGCCGACATCCTCTCCGACTTCACCCACTACCGGGACGAGGTCGGGCTCTGCCCCGCCCTCCACCGGGTCGCCGCGGAGATCCTGTCCTGATGGCGCCGGAACAGTGGCGGGCTCATGCCCGCGCCCTGGCCGGCCAGGTGACGCATCCCGGCTCCCGCTGGCACGAGCAGATCGCCGACACCCCGCGGCATCTGCTCGTGCCGTCCTGGTGGGAACGTGACGGCGGAGCATGGATGCTGCGCCGGGGTCAGCTCGCCGACGCCTACACGGACCGGTCGCTGGTGACCCGCGTCGGGCCGGCGCACGCCGAGACCACGCCAGCGCCAGTGACCGGCCCGAGGGGCGTCCGATGCCCGTTCACGCGCTGGCCCGGATCCCATCCGGGTGGCACCGGGGGCACGGGATGCCGCGGGGCCGGGCGGTGTCCGTCCGGTACGACGGGTTGGCCTGCATGACGGCCGGGGAGTGACCGGCGTCCCCACCACAGGAGCCACACCACGGAGGCAGGCCCGTGCTGGCCGTACGGGGCGTGGGCGCAGACATCCACGCCGTCCATCCCGGTTCGGCGGTGTGCGTGGCTGCTGGGCGGCATTCCGGGCACGTCCCGTCCGGGTGGAACGTGGCCGTCGGGTGGGTGAGGCATACCAGCTTCGACGGGTCACCGGCCGGACCGGACGCTGTGACCCGGGCCTGCTCGGCCTCGAAGGCGCGGGCGGTCTCCTTCCGGCGCAGCGGGCGTCCACCCGGGTTCATGTCGACCGGCCACCCCGTAGCAGGGTCGATGTCCAGGCCGGTCATGCCACGCGGCTCGTGGATCGTCGCGTTCGGGTCGAAGCCGCGCCGCAGCCGGCTGTGGGCGCTGCCCGCACGCGGCGGGACGAACGTCTCCAGGAACCGTGTGGGCGCCGTCTCGACCGCTGTCCGCAGGTAGGCCACCGGATCCGACACAGGCCGCGGTGTGCCGTCCTTCGCCCGCAGGACCATCGCCACCCCCTTGCCGGCAAGGGGGTGGTCGATCGTCTGCCCGGTCACCTCACGGACCAGGTCGATCAGCGTCTGGACCAGGTCGGCACCGGCGGGTACGGCGGGAGCTGACTCCCCGCATCCCTTGCTGCCTGTGGTGGAGCTGGCCTCGATCGGGTCGGGCGGGGTGGTTTCTGTCCTGTGGTTGGGGTTATCCACATACGGACGTTCCGCTGACGGACCATCCGAAACCGGTAGTTCCGCTGGCGTGTTCGCATCACCACTCTCTGGCATGGCCCGGACCGCCAACGGAGCCCAGATCACCCGACCACCCGGACCCGGAACCCGTCTCCGAACGAGATGCCCGGAGGATTCAAGCTCCTTGAGAGCGGCGGCAACGACCCGCCGACCCCAGCCCCGGAACTCGCGCTTGACAGCGTCCGCGTTGACGGTGGCCAAGTACTCGGGTGTGTGGGAGAGAAGCCAGATCAGGATCATCCGCGCGTACCCGCTCAGCGTTGGGTGGCTGATGATCGTGTTGGGGATGGGGGTCCAGCAGCCCCGATCTACACCGCTCGGTGGGGCTCACCCAGCTCGTGCGGATGGGCGCGGTGCGGGTAGGAGTACGGGTAGGCAGGGACTGCATACCGCTGGCGGGCGGGATACCGCTCACGGACGGGGAGGCGAGACATGGCGCAGGTGGGAGAACGGGAGGCGCGCAGGGTCGCCGAGGCGGCCCGGGAGGCCGAGTGGCGGCTTCCCTCGTTTGGCAAGGAGCTTTTCCTCGGTCATCTCCGGCTCGATCTGATCTCCCCGCACCCACGGCCGAAGGAGGGCGACCGGCGGCGGGGGGAGGCGTTCCTGGCCCAGCTCGAGTCGTTCCTGCGGGAGACGGTGGACCCGTTGCAGATCGAGCGGGACGGGCGGCTACCTGGGCAGGTGATCGACGGGCTGCGGCGGATAGGCGCCCTCGGCATGAAGATCCCCGAGGAGTACGGCGGACTCGGGTTGACCACCGTGTACTACAACCGGGCGCTTGAACTGTCCAGCTCGTGGCATTCGAGCCTGCCCACGCTGCTCTCGGCGCACCAGTCGATCGGCGTGGCCGAGCCGGTCCTGGGGTTCGGTACCGAGGAGCAGAAGCGGACGTATCTGCCGAAGGTGGCCCGCGAGGAGATCAGCGCGTTCCTGCTGACCGAGCCCGACGTGGGCAGCGACCCGGCCCGGATGAGCAGCCAGGCGGTGCCGGTCGAGGGCGGCGCCGCCTACGAGCTGAGCGGCCGCAAGCTGTGGACCACCAACGGTGTGATCGCCGATCGGCTGGTGGTCATGGCGGTCGTCCCGCGCTCGGCCGGTCATCGCGGTGGCATCACGTGTTTCATCGTCGACGCCCACGCACCCGGCGTGAAGGTGGAGCACCGCAACGAGTTCATGGGTCTGCGCGGCATCGAGAACGGGGTGACCAGCTTCGAGCGGGTCCGGGTCCCGGCCGCGGACCGCCTCGGGCGGGAAGGCGATGGGCTCAAGATTGCCCTGACGACGCTGAACACCGGCCGCCTCGCCCTGCCGGCGACCTGCGTGGGCGGTGCCAAGTACGCGCTGCGCATCGCCCGGGAATGGTCGCGGGACCGCGTCCAGTGGGGCCGGCCTATCGGCCAGCACGACGCCATCGCCCAGAAGATCGCGTTCACGGCCGCCACCACGTTCGGGCTGGAGGCGGTGCTGGAGCTGTCCGGCCTGATGGCCGATGAGGGACGCGGGGACATCCGGATCGAGGCTGCCCTGGCCAAGCTGTATGCCAGCGAGATGGCCTGGCTGATCGCCGATGAGCTGGTCCAGATCCGCGGCGGCCGCGGGTACGAGACCGCCCAGTCCCTGGCCAACCGGGGGGAACGACCGGTACCGGCCGAGCAGATGCTACGCGATCTGCGCATCAATCGGATCTTCGAAGGCTCCACCGAGATCATGCGGTTGCTCATCGCGCGGGAGGCGGTGGACACCCACCTCGCGGTGGCCGGCGACATCATTTCCCCGGACGCGCCGGTCGCGGCGAAGGCCCGCAGCGCCGGACGGGCGGCTGCCTTCTACGGCCGCTGGCTGCCCGGCCTCGCCGTCGGCAGTGGGACGTCGCCGCGCTCGTTCCTCGAATTCGGCCGGCTCAGCACGCACCTGCGCTTCGTGGAGCGCTCGGCGCGCAAGCTCGCCCGGTCGACCTTCTACGGGATGGCTCGCTGGCAGGGCGGGCTGGAGAAGAAGCAGGCGTTCCTCGGGCGTCTCGTCGACATCGGCGCCGAACTGTTCGCCATCAGCGCGGCGGTCGTGCGGGCCCGGATGCTCGACGAGGAGGGCGAGCCGACCGCGACCGACCTGGCCGACCTGTTCTGCCGGCAGGCGCGACGCCGGGTCGAGGCGTCCTTCGCGGCGCTGTGGCGCAACGACGACGCCCGCAACTACACGGCGGCGCAGGAGGTGCTTGCGGGCCGCTTCAGCTGGGCCGAGTCCGGCGTGATGGACCCGAGCGGCGAAGGGCCGTTCCTCGCCGCGGAGCGGCAGCGGGCGGTCCCGACTCGACCGGCCGTCGACCTGCTCGCCGCGGGCTGAGCATGTGCGCCTCGCGTGATCATGCCGGGCAGGCGGCGCGGTACCAGAGGGGCGGCGCGGTACCAGAGGGCTTGGGCCGGCCTTCCACTACGCGGTCGGGTCGGGCCCGAGGGCCGCGTCCAGGAGCGCGCCCAGCTGGTCGAGTTGGTCGGCCGACAGGGCGCGGAACGAGGAATCGAAGACGGCGTCCACGGCGTCCTGGCCGGCCGCGCGCAGCCGCGCGCCCTCCTCGGTGAGCCGGTGTCGCACGGCACGGCCCGGCCCCGGAACCCGCTCGATCAGCCCGCGGGCGGCCATCCGGGCCGCCAGGGAGCCGAAGGACTGGTCGGTTTGGAACGTCAGCACTGCGAGGTCGTGCAGCGATGCGTCCGGGTGCCGGTGCAGGTGACGCAGGGTGTCCCACTGCGCGAGTGAGAGTCCCAATGGTGCCAGCGCGCGGCTCAGCGCGCGGTGATGGCGGTACTGCAGGCGTTTGACGGACAAGGCGACGTCCGCGGTGCGGTATCTCACGACCTGAGCCTAGCGTGTCGAGTAAGGTTGCTTGTATCATGAAGCTGATATAAGGTTGCTTATATTCCTGTCAATAAGAGAGGAATCATGAGTACTCCGATCATGGCCGGCTCCCTCCGGCCCACCCACACCCACACCCACACGCTCCAGGTCGGCTCCGCGGGAGCGGTCGAGATCACCGTCCAGGACCGCGACCGCACCCGGCCGTTTCTGCTCCTGCACGGTGGAGGTGGCACGGTCACCATGACCGGCTTCGCCGATCTGCTCGCCGAGCGCACCCACTCCCGGGTACTGCTGCCCACTCACCCCGGCTTCGGCGGTACGCCGAAGGCCGAAGCGCTGACGGGAGTCATCGAGCTCGCCCGGATGTATGTAGCGATGATCGAGCAACTCGACCTCACGGATGTGACCGTCGTCGGCAACTCCTTCGGTGGGTGGCTCGCTGCCGAGATCGCCTTGCAGCAGAGCCCCCGGGTCAGCGGCGTGGTGATCATCGACGGTATTGGTATTGACGTCGACGGCCATCCGATGCTCGATGTCCGCGGTCTCTCGCCTACTGAGATCCGGTCGTTCTCCTTCCATGACCCGAGCAAGATGCCTGCTTCGCCGGGTACTGGCGATGCCGGGCCGAGCCCGGATGTGCGAGCGCTGGTCGGGTACACGGGCCCGGTCATGTCGGACCCGACGCTCGCCGAGCGGCTGGGTGGTCTCGACATCCCAGCCCACGTTCTGTGGGGCGAAAGTGACGGCATCGTTGACCCGGAATACGGCAGGGCCTATGCCGCCGCGATCCCACTGTCGACGTTCACGCTGCTGCCCCGGTCCGGCCACCTGCCGCAGGTCGAGACGCCCGGGGAACTGCTTGGTGCACTGCTCGACGTGGGCAGTTACTGACATCCCAGCTGAACAAGGGAGAACCATCCATGCTCCGGCGGCTTGAGAAGCCGCCGGCTTTAGCCGGCGGAGGAGTCACCAGCAACCGTTCCAGGGGTGCGAACCGCACGTAGTCCACAGGTTCGGTGTCCACAGGTTCGGTGTTGGACGTCAGGGGCTCGGCGGGCCACGGTGTCTCGATTCGTCGGAGCGGTCAGTAGGCGTGCGTGCCGGGAGCACTGCTGCCGGTGTAGGAGGCAAGACCGGATACCAGCTTCGCGAGGGCGGGGTCCTCCTCGTAGCGACGCTTGTGCAGGGCGGCGATCTTCTCGGCGATCTCCGGGTCCTTGTGGTCGGTGACGTCGAACGACACGAACGTGCCGACCAACGGGAGCCCGATCTCGTCGGTATGCCGGTGGGCGGGGTGCTTGAGGTACTCCCAGTATCCGTCGAGGTCCTCGATGACATAGGTCGCGCCCCACTCGAACTCGCCGCCGACGTCGCGGCCGACCACGAACGAGGTCACCGACGGGATGACACGACCTTGGTTGCGCAAGCTCTCGACCGCTTCCTCCACCTTGTCTGCCGGGGCGTCGGGGCGAAGGGTCATGCGGACCGTGTGGTAGATCATCGGGTGTCGTCCTTTCCCTGATGGGGTGAACGGATCAGCAGCGCCGCGGCGATCGCGCCCGCGAGGGCCGCGATCCCGGTCCAGGTGAAGGCTCCGGCGACGCCGGAGACCTCGATGCCGCCGCCGCGAGCACGGTCGCCCGAGCGGCGCGCGTCGGGGACTCGCACAGGTGGCCCGTGGTCATGGACACCGGACTCCCTCCGTCGAGTCGGGTAGTGGCTCGACTCGAGGCTCGCACTGGTCCGGCACCGCCCGCGTCGGTGAAAACCACCTACATCGGCGCGCATACTGTTCCCGTTGTGGGGATACCGGTCCGGACGTTCGTCGGCAGGGGTGAGGAACGCCGCAGGCTCGAGGCGCTGGTCGCGGGCGCCAAGGACGGCGAGGGCGGGGTGCTGGTGCTCCGCGGCGAGGCCGGTATCGGCAAGAGCGCACTGCTCGACCACCTGCGGCGCTCGGCGCAGGGGATGCGGGTCATCGAGGCGACCGGATCCCAGTCTGAGACCGAGTTCCCGTTCGCCGCACTGCACCAGCTGTGCGTCCCGGCCCTGGGCGACCTCGCGGCACTACCCCCGCCACACCGCGCGGCACTGGAGGCGGCGTTCGGCCTCGCCGACGGCACACCAGAAATGTTCCGCATCGGCATGGCAGCCCTGGAACTGCTGGTCACCGCGGCGGGGTCGGAACCGGTGCTGTGCCTCGTCGACGAGGCACACTGGCTCGACGACGCATCGACACGGATACTGACGTTCCTTGCGCGGCGCATCGCGGCCGAACCGGTGGCGATGGTGCTGGCCGCACGGCACGGACTTGACGAGCTACCGAGCGTCGAGGTGACCGGGCTGGCCGACGACGACGCCCGCCGGCTGCTGGCGGACACCCGCGCCACGCTGGACGGGACCGTGCGGGACCGCGTGCTCGCCGAGGCCAGGGGCAACCCGCTCGCGCTGCTCGAACTGCCCGGCGCCGGCGGCTTTGCCCTGCCCGACGCGTCCTCGGTGCCCAGCAGGGTCGAACGCAGTTTCCAGGATCGTCTCGTGCCCCTGCCCGAGGACGTGCGATTGCTGCTGACCGTGGCTAGCGCCGACCCGACCGGTGACCCCGGCCTGTTGTGGGCCGCAGCCGAACGACTCGGTGTCGGCCCGGCGGCTGGCGCGCACGCCGAGGCGTCCGGGCTGGTCGAGCTCGGCCCGCGCGTGCGGTTCTGCCACCCGCTCGCCAGGTCCGCGGTCTACCAGGCCGCCGCCGTCGAGGACCGCCACGCCGCGCACCAGGCGCTCACCGAGGTCACGGACCCGGAACGGGACCCCGACCGGCGGGCCTGGCATCGCGCGCAGGCCGGTGCCGGCCCCGACGAGGACACCGCCGCGGAACTGAACCGTTGCGCCACCCGTGCCGCGGCACGTGGGGGAGTGGCGGCTGCCGCGGCGTTCCTCGCGCGGGCCGCTGCCCTATCCCGTGACCCCGCGCGCCGCACCGAACGCACACTCGCGGCCGCGCAGGCTCACCTCGACTCCGGTGCACTCGACGCGGCGGACGGCCTGCTCACCGCGGTCACGGTGGACGGGACCGACCCCGTCGCGCTGGCCAGGGTGGAGCTGATGCGCGGGCGGATCACGTTCGTGCGCCACCGCGACGGCGACGGTCCGGCGTTCATGCTGCGCGCGGCCCAGCGCCTTGCCGCGACCGACCCACGGTGGTCGCGGGACTGCTTTCTCGACGCCGTCGAGATGGCCCTGGTCGTCGGCCGGGCCAGCGGGGTCATGGACATGGTCGTCGAGGCAGCGCGCTCGGCGCCGCCGGCATCGGGCCCGCCGGACCTCCTGGACGCGCTGCTGCGGCTGGCGACGGAAGGACACCACGCGGCGGCGCGGCCGGTCCGCGAGATCCTCGCCTCCCGTCCACAGTGGACACGGCGACCGGCGCTCGCCGGGATGCTCGCCGTGGAGCTCTGGGACGCCGAGGCACACGGCGTGATCACCGACTGGGTGCTGGCCTCCGCCCGCGAGTCGGGGTCGCCGCTCATGCTCCGCCTCGGTCTTGGCATGGCGGCGGCCGGCGCGGTGCACACCGGTGACTTCGCCGCCGCCACCTCGGCGATCGCCGAGGAGGAGGCGGTGGCGGACGCGGTCGGGGTGGAGCCGCTGGCGTATCCGCAGCTGCACCTCGCCGCCTTGCGTGGCCGGGAGGCGCAGGCGCGGGCGGTGATCGACGGTTTCACCGCCGAGGCGACCGCGAGCGGCACCGGGCAGACGATCGCCAACGCCGACTGGGCAACGGCCGTCCTGAGTAACGGCCTCACCGACTACCCGGCGGCACTTGCCGCCGCCGAGGCGGCCACCCGGCACGGCGACCTGTTCGTCGCCGCGATCGCCCTGCCGGAACTGGTCGAGGCCGCGGTCCGCTGCGGCGAGCACGAGGTGGCCCGGTCGGGTTCGGTATCGCTCACCGAACGCACCGAGGGCAGCGGCACACCGTGGGCGCTGGGCGTCGGCGCCTACGCCCGCGCACTCGTCACCGGCGACGAGGACGACTTCGCCGCGGCCATAGGTCACCTTGAGAGGAGCCCGCTCGCCCCGTATCTGGCCAGGGCGCACCTGCTCTACGGCGAGTGGCTGCGCCGCCAGGGCAGGCGACGCGACGCCCGCCGGCAGCTTCGTACCGCCTACGACCGGTTCGCCGACATCGGCATGGCGGCCTTCACCGACCGCGCCGCCGCCGAGCTGCGTGCGGCCGGCGCCGACGTGCGCGGCCGCACGTCGGGCACCACCGACGACCTCACCGCGCAGGAGACCCACATCGCCTGCCTGGTCGCGGAGGGCGCCACGTCAAAGGAGGTCGCGGCACGGCTGTTCATCAGCCCCCGCACCGTCGACGCCCACCTGCGCAATATCTTCCGCAAGCTCGGCATCACGTCCCGTCGCCAGCTCCGGGACCTGCCCGCACTGCGTACCCCCACCGCCAGATGAGTGTGAGCGTGCCGCGTACCGCGGAGTCCTGGTGGGTCGAGCTGGACGGCCGCGCCGTCGATCGTGGCTTCGCCCGCTCAGGCCTTCTACTCTGGCCGCATGCCGGAGGGGTCGACAGCGCAGCGCCGCCAGCCGGGGACCAGGTCCCGGCGGCGTGGTCTGATCATGTTGGCCGGGTTGGCGGCCCTGGTGGTCGCACTGCTGGTGGTATGGCTGATCCGGGTCAGGAGCGACCAGGCTACGGGGGCCGGTGCCGCCCGCCCTCCGGGTTCCGTTCCCGCGCCGGGCCGGGGAGCCGACTCTGCCCTGCCCCGTGGCGAGGGCGGCGTCGTGGACGTGTACGCGCACGCGCGTGCCGGGATGCTGAGCCCGGTGGTCCGCGACGATCCGCCTCTCGTGTACGTCCCGAACCTGCGCGACGGCACCGTCACGGTCATCGACCAGCGCACGCTGCGGGTCGTGGACACCTACGCCGCCGGCCGCGAGCCGCAGCACGTGGTCCCCTCCTGGGACCTGCGGACCCTGTGGGTGAACAACAACCGCGGCAACAGCCTGTCACCGATCGATCCGCGGACCGGTCGGCCCGCCGGGCCCGCGGTACCGGTCGCGGACCCGTACAACCTGTACTTCACTCCCGACGGGGCCAACGCGATGGTCATCGCCGAGGCGAACCACCACATCGACTTCCGTGATCCGCACACGTTCGCCCTACGGCACAGCCTGGACGTGGGCACGGCCTGCGCGGGCGTCAACCACGTCGACTTCTCCGTCGACGGCTCCTATGCGATCGCCACCTGCGAGTTCGCGGGACGACTCGTCAAGATCGACATCCCGCGTCAGCGGGTCATCGGATATCTGGACCTCGGCCGGGACGCCGCTCCACAGGACATCAAGATCGATCCGGCCGGTCGGATCTGGTACGTGGCGGACATGAACGCCGACGGTGTCCACCTCGTTGACGGGGATCGCTTCACCAGGGTCGATTTCGTCCGGACCGGGCCGGAGACCCACGGCCTTTACCCGAGCCGCGACGGCCGATTCCTGTACGTCGCCAACCGGGGTGGCCACATGGACTCCATGAAGCCGCCGTTCCCGCACTCCGGCGACCAGGGCTCGGTCTCGGTCATCTCCTTCGCCACCCGGACCGTCGTGGCCACCTGGCCGATCCCCGGTGGGGGAACCCCGGACATGGGCAACGTCGATGCCAACGGCTCGCGGCTGTGGCTGTCCGGCCGCCGCAGCAACGTCGTGTACGTGTTCGACACCGGCGGGCCCGGAGGTTCGGAGCCGAAGGCCGGCCGGCTGCTGGCTCGGATCCCCGTCGGCCGTGAGCCGCACGGTCTCGCGGTCTGGCCGCAACCCGGTCGCTACTCCCTCGGCCATACTGGGATCATGCGCTGAGGGTCGGACGAGCTCGGGGCCCCCTCATCCGGGCCGGGAGCGAGCGGGTTGACTGAAACGGATTTTCATGATCCATAATTCCATGGAAGATTCATTCTTAGTTTACCTTTGGGTATCTGACCGTTGTGCCTACGCGCTTAGCGTGACGTGTCGTGACTAGTGACGTGACTGTGAGGGTCGCGGGCGACGCTGCCGCGCCCGCCGTGTTGGAGCGCATTCGGGCTTTGTCGGCGTCGTTGTCGTCGGCGGAGCAGCGGGTGGCGCGGCAGGTCCTCGCGGACCCGGTTGCGATGATCCACCAGTCGGTGAGCGAGCTGGCGCAGGTGTCGGGAAGCTCGCCGGCGACGGTGGTGCGGTTCTGCCAGAGCCTGGGGCTTCGGGGCTATCAGGAACTCAAGCTGGCGCTGATCCGGGAGACGCTGCCGGTGGAGCGGCAGCTGGTGGACGAGGTGTCCGCGGCCGACGGCCCGGATGAGATTGCCGGGAAGGTGCTCGGCGGGGCGGCGAGTGCGCTGACCGAGGCGGCGCGGGGGATCGACGGTGGCGTGCTGGCGACGATCGCCGACCTGGTCGTCGCCGCGCCGCGGACGTTGTTCGTGGCGGTGGGGACGTCGGCGCCGCTGGCGATGGATGCCGCCTACCGGCTGACCACGGTCGGGGTCGATGCGCGGTTCGCCGGGGACGCGCATGTGCAGCACGTCACTGCCCGGATGCTGGCGGCGGGTGATCTGTGTGTTGCGGTCAGCCACACCGGCTCGACGGCGGAGACACTGGCGGCGATGCGGGCGGCCGTGGACGCCGGGGCGCATACCGCCGCGATCACGAGCTTTGCCCGGTCACCGTTGACCGAGCTGGTGCAGCACGCGGTGGTGGTGGGCAGTCGGGAGACGGCGTATCGCATCGAGGCGATGACCAGCCGGATCGTGCACCTGTCGGTGCTCGACGCCCTGTTCGCCCTCGTGGTGGTGCGCAGCCCGCGCAGCCCTGGCGCGCTGGCGATGACCGCCGACGTGATCGTCGAACACCGGATGTAGCCGCCTACCAGACCCGGCGGCGCCGGTGTCGACGGCCCGTGGTTCGCCCCCGCGTCCACCGAGGAACGGTATGAGCCCGCGGACCAGCGGTGGATCGGTGGTGGGCGAGGTACGTCCCGGCGGTCGGTCAGCCGCCGGCCGCGTCGGTGATCAGACCGACCAGCGCGGTGACCAGCATGGCAGCGGCGCCGCCCAGCACGACGCGCAGGGCCGGACGCAGCAGCGCCATACCGGCGGCCCGCGCGGCGAGTATGCCCGCGACGGCGAGACCGATCACCGTAACCACGACGACGAGCATCAGGCGGCCCGCTCCCGCCGGGGCCGACATCCCGAGGAACGGCACCAGCCCGCCGGCCGTGAAGCTGCCCGCCGACGCGACGGCGGCCTGGACCGGGCGCGCCCGGGTGGCCTCACTCTGGCCGAGTTCGTCGCGCAGGTGCGCCTCCAGCGCACCCCGCTCGGTCAGCGTCACGGCGACCTGCGTGGCGAGGTCGTGCGGAAGGCCGCGCCGCTCATAGATGCCGACCAGCTCGGCGAGCTCGGCCACGGGGTCGGCCGCCAGCTCCGCGCTCTCCTTGGCCCGGTCCGCGCGTTCCACGTCGGCCTGGGAGCTTACCGACACGTACTCCCCGGCCGCCATCGACATCGCCCCCGCGGTCAGACCCGCGATCCCGGCGGTCAGGACCGCGCCGGTGGAGGCGCCGCTCGCGGCGACGCCGACGATGAGACTGGAGGTGGAGACCAGGCCGTCGTTCGCGCCGAGGACGGCCGCGCGCAGCCAGCCCGAACGGTTCGTGCTGTGCCGCTCCTGGTGCCGCCGCACCGCACCGAATGTCGCCATGGGGGCATTACAGCACGGTGTTGACGATCGGCATCGTCTCGGCGGCTGTGGCACAACTGTGACAATCACCCGTTCCACCAGGTGACCCGGCCTGTTCGCGCCCGGCCGAGATCGCGGCGATCAGCATGGCACACTCAACGGATCAAGAATCATCTCTGCCCGTTCCTCGAGGTAGACCGCTGGGAATCCGCTGATGAACGGCAATGATGGACAATCAAGGCTGACAGTGATCGCGCGACATGGGATTGGTGACCTTGCCCCGACATCGTCCGATGAGGCCGGGACCGCACACCTCGTACGAGGAGAGTTGGCTGGCCGGCGCGGAACTCGGTGAGGCGCTCACGCGCGGATGGCGTCCGCGGGCACAACCCGTGCAGATCGCGCTGGGTGCGGGTGAAGCCGTGCTGGCCCAGGCACCCGTCCGCGTCTGGCAGTACATCGGCCAGAACGTCACCTACAACCAGGGGTGGTTCGTCGCCTTCGGTAGTCCCCTTCTGCTCGGCGCGTCCCTGCTCGGCAGCGCCCTGTACAACGGCAGCCAGCGCAGGCGCGCCGAGGCGCTCGCCGCGGTCCAGTGGCGCCCTGTCTGCCAGGGGCACCTTTTCCTGACGAACTGGCGCCTCGCGCTGGCGCTCACGACCGGCTGGATCGATATCGGCTACCCGTACCTGCGGGCGTCCGGCGTGGACGGCGACAGCATGGTCATCATGCTTGCCGGCCAACCCCCCGTCCGACTGCAGGTGTGGCCGGCGCACTGGTTCTTCGTGCTCATGAGATTCCTCGCCTACGGCGAGATCGTCCGGATGGAAATTCCGTCCCACCTGCAACGAGCGACTGCCCCCCGGGCCCTCGAACCTCCGCCTGGATCTTGAATCCCCGCCCGGACGGGGTCTGGAGAACGCCGGTGACGTCGCATGATCAGCGGTCTTCCCGGAGTGTGATCAGTGGGTACGCCCGATGGGTACGGCCGGCGGGTACCGGCGTCCGGATTTCTCCCGGGGCTACCCCACTACCCCGCTGCCTCGTGCCGGGTCGGTACCGTGATGGCGTCCTCCGGGAAATGTGGGCGGGTATTCAAGCGTGATTCGGGTCAAGATAATGTTATTGATAAAAATATCCTTGAGATTTTCCTTCGAGTGGATTTCGGGGATATCCATGAGGCCTGCCTCGTGGATAATTTGTTTACATGCCGTTCACGGTGCACGACCTACCGGAGCCCCGTGAACCTATACCATTAATTCGGGTTCGCCGCACGGCCATCTGTCTCGGTCGAAACCAGCCGAGAAGCAGTCGGAGGCCAGCCATGGGATTGACTGCCGTCCGGATGTGGTCCGGTATGGTCGATCGGAAGTGAGGGCTCTCATGCCATTTGTCATCACCGCCGCGTGTATCGATGTCAAGGACGGCTCCTGCCTGGAGGGGTGCCCGGCCGATTGCATCTACGAGGGCGACCGTAAGATGTACATCAATCCGGATGAGTGCACGGAGTGCGGTGCCTGCGCAGTGTCCTGCCCGGTCGGCGCGGCCATCAGCGACGACCGTGTTCCCGCGAAGGACAAGGAGTTCATCGAAAGCGAGGCGCTGTTCTTCAGTGCCGTCCTGCCCGGTCGGGACGCGCCGCTCGGCGAGCCGGGTGGCGCCACGAAGCTCGGCAAGATCAAGGCTGACACGCCCTTCATTGCCGCCTACGGAAACTGACGAGGGTGACCTCGGGTATTCGCCGGGGCGGAGCACGATAAAGCGGAGCAGTAGCGGGAAAAACGAACCGAGGGAATGCGCGGAAGGGCCGGTGCTGGCGGACCTCGGGCCCGAGGCGCCGGCCTGACGCCGAGACGTTGTGGGGGGATCCCTCCCGTAACCGGCCTGCGTTCCAGGCGATTCTATCCCGCAGGTCCGACGGAACGGCGGGGTCCGCTGGTCCAGCCCCGGATAGTTCCAGGGTGGTTCGTGGCGGGCGGGGCCGGGTGTCAGCGGACCGGTGGCGCGAGGGAGCGCAGGAGCTCACCGGCGGGTTCGTCGGTGAGCTCGGCGAGGGTCACCTCGTCGAGCGTGACCAGGAAGTTCTCCTGGGCTTGTCGCAGGAGGGGGCGCAGTCGGCAGGCGCATCGCAGGGGGCACGGGGGACCGTCGCAGGAGACGAACTCGTCCGTGCCCTCGAGGGCACGGACGATGTGCCCGACGGTGACCTGCGTCGCGCCCGGGGCGAGCAGTACCCCGCCGGTGCGCCCGCGCACGGTGACCACGAGGTCGAGCCGCTGGAGGCGTTGCACGATCTTCGCCATGTGGGTGAGCGGAACATCGAGGGCTTTCGAGAGGTCGCGGACGGTGAGGCGATCCTCCCGGGTGGCCGTGAGCATAAGTGCCCGCAGCGCCAGGTCGGTCGACTGGGTCAGGTGCATGGGAGCGCGCCTGTCGAGGTGACGGTCACTCGACCATCTTGCCTTCTACTCTTCGTAGAAGATTGTCCCGACGGCACCTGCGTCCCACGGGTGCCGCCTGCCGAGGTCAGACCTCGGCGGGAGCGCGGCCGGAGTGTGACACCGCGCCGGCACTGGCCGGCACTGGCCGGCACTGGGCCGGTGCCGGTCTCCTCATGGCGACCGCGGACCCCCGGCCGGGGGAGCCTGTACGGGTGTCCGCGGCGAGGGCAGTTTCCGGACGATGGTCAGTCCGTCCGCAATGGGCAGCATGACAACCTGTACCCGGGAGTCGCCGGCGAGAAGCTCGTTGAACTGTTTGACGGCGACGACAGCAGGATTGTCCGAGTGGGCGCGTACCACGTGCCCATACTGCAGCACATTATCGACGATGATGACCCCGTTCGGGTTCATCCGGGGAAAGAGAAGCTCGTAATACCTCCTATACGAGGTCTTGTCCGCGTCGATGAACGCCAGGTCGAAGGTGGGTTCTTCGGGGAGTGTGCCGAGACTGTCCGCCGCCGGTCCGAGGGCGAGGTCGATGTGATCGGAAACACCGGCCCGAGCCCAGTACTGGCGGGCGATCGAGGTCCATTCCGCGCTGATGTCCAGGCAGAGAAGTCGGCCGCCGGCGGGCAGGCCCCGGGCGATGCACAGCGCGGAATAGCCGGTGAAGGTACCGATCTCGACCGCGCGGCGCGGGGCGATCGAGGCCGTCAGGATGGTCAGGAACGTCCCCTGCTCGGCCGGTACCTGCATCTCCGCCTCGGGGAGCGTCGCCGTCACGGCGGAGAGCGCGTCGAGGATCGGATCCGGAGGTGAGCTGTGCTCCGTCAGATAGCTGTGGATCGGATCGGCCAGATAGGCTGATTTCAATCCCTTGCCGTTTTTTGCGCTTTCGCGGCGAAGCGTGCCGACGCCGGTTGTCGCGACTTCACGAATCTTCTGTGCCGGACTTTTTGCCATGATCAGTGGAACTCCATCCCTGGTGGCTCAGTTCGAAAATAACTGGCCCGGGGCGCATTGTGGTTACGGACCGCTCCTCGGCTCGGAAAGAACCAGTAAAGATCATCTAGTGAATCGGGAGTCCGGTGAAGCCGTTGTCCGGTCGTCACGGCCTGTCGTCGGCCATGGCATAATCTGTCGTGACGTAATCCACTACTTCCAGTAGTTCGTGGATGGTGGCCGATGTCCGCCGGGGGCCCGGGCCGTCCGTGCCCCCGGAACCCGGCGCGGCCGCGATGCAGGTGCCGCCCGCCGCGTCCACGGATCTCTGCGCGGGTGCCGGCCGGGCGGCCGTCGGCCGTCGGCCTGGATGTGTCCGGGGCAGGTCGAGGACGACGCACAGACCCCCGTTGTCACTCTCGGCCAGAGTGACCGTCCCGCCGTCGGCGGTCGTCAGGGCATGCACGATGGCGAGCCCGAGGCCGTTCCCGCGCCGATCGGCCCGGCCGGGCACCTCTCCTCGCTGGTCGGCTTCTCGCTGGTCGGCACTGAGGTTGGAGCTGAACCGGCGGAAGGCGGCGGCCCGCTGCTCGGCGCTCATGCCGCGTCCGCTGTCGGCGACCGTGAGCCGCGTCATGCTTTCCGCCGTCATGGTGCTCTGCGGCCCGGTGACGTTCATCTCGTCCAATTCGTACGCGGTGCTCCCCGTCCCGAGGCCCGCCTCCGCGGTGCCTCCGGCGCCCACCGGGCGTGGCTGGGCCGGTGGGTTCGTCCCGGACGTGACGCTGACCCGGCCGCCGGACGGGGTGGCCTCCAGCGCGTTGCTGAGGAGATTGTCGAGGATCTGCTCCAGATGCCCCGGGGTGCACTGGACGACCTGGTCCGCGTCGACGTCGCAGGTCAGCGTCACTCCGGCGGCGGCTGCGACCGGTCGCCAGATCAGGCATCGTTCCTCGGCGGCGACCGCGAGGGGGATCGGCTGGGTCGGGATCGGTGCATGCTCGGCCCGGGAGACCGCCAGCAGCCCGTCGACCATCCGGGAGAGCCGGTGCACCTCGACCAGGGTGCCCGCGACCTCGTCGGTGGTGTCCGCGTCCACGTCCTGTTGCAGCAGCTCCAGGCGCAGGCGCATCGCCGTCAGCGGGGTGCGGATCTGGTGGGAGACGTCGGCGAGGAACCGGCGCTGGCTGTCGACCAGCAACTGGAGCCGTCCCGCCATCGCGTCGAACGTCGTGGCAAGTTTGCGTGCCTCGGGCGGGCCACCGACGGCTCTGGCCCGGATCGTGAGATCACCGGCACCGAGTTCGGTCGCTGCCTGCTCGAGCCGGCGCAGCGGCCGGCCCACCCAGCGGGCCAGCAGTATCGAGATCCCCAATGCGGCCAGCGCGACCAGGACGCCCGCGAGGGCGATCATCGTCCATCGGTGGATGATCGAGGCGCGCAGCCCGGCATCGCTGCGCGCGACGGCCAGGATGCCGACCAGGCCCTGCGCGTTGGACACCGGAGCAATAAGGATCATCCGGTGTCGATTGGCCGCGTTCGGGTTGATGACCACGTTCTCCCGGCGGGCCCGATCCAGATCCCAGGCCATGATCGGGATGTCGTCACCGGTGTCGGCCACGGGCGTACCGTTCGGGTCGAACAGCCGGAGCTCGTCCGGTGGCACGGCCGTACTGTCGCGTACGGGGGCGGGCAGCGGGGCCGCGCCGGCGGACAGCCGCCGCCACTTCACCTCGGCGCAGTAGGCCTGCATCGCGGCCGTGAGCCGCAGGCCGAACAGCGCCCGGTCGTGACGGGTGGCGTCGAGCCCCATCGGGACGCACAGGCCGACAAGCAGCGCCGTCGTGAGCGCGAGCTGGGCGGCCAGGATGCGCCGGGTCATTGGATGTGCCGGGTCATCGGCCGAGGGGTGGCGCGCTCCGGTCACCGGGGGTCGGATCGGTGCCGGGGGTCGGATCGGTGTCGGGGGTCGGATCGGTGCCGGGCGCCGGCGGCCCGCCCAAGCGGAAGCCGACCCCGTACACCGTTTCGATCAGTTCGGGAATCCCGAGCTTGCGGCGGATCGCGCCGATGTGTACGTCGAGGACCTTCGATGAGCCGAACCAGTCGCCCCAGACAGCGGTGAAGATCTCCCGTCGGGTCCGGACCCGGCCGGGATCGCAGGCCAGGAAGGCCAGCAGATCGTACTCCCGCGCCGTCACCTGGACCGGACGGCCGTCGACGGAGATCCGCCGGCTGCGCCGGTCGAGGACGAGCGGTCCGTGCCGGACCACGTCGGAGCTCTCACCGGTGGCCCGGGCGGCGCGCCGCCGCACCGCCCGTATCCGGGCCAGCAGTTCGGCGAATCCGAATGGTTTGACCAGGTAGTCGTCGGAACCGAGGTCCAAGGCCTCGACCCGGTCCGCCTCGTCCCCCCGAGCCGTCACCACGATCACGGGGGTGTCCCCGCGCTCGCGGATGCGCCGGCACACCTCCGCGCCGTCGATGTCGGGCAGTCCCAGGTCCAGGAGCACGAGATCGGGCGGGGACACGCCCTCGACCCGGGCGAGCGCGGCCTCCCCGGTCCGCACCCGGTCGGCGGTGTAGCCGGCCCGGTCCAGACCGCGCACGAGCTGGGTACCGAGGCCGTCGTCGTCCTCGACCACCAGCACCCGGGCGCCGGCGGGATCGGGATACCGCTGCAGGTCTGATGCGTGTGCTCGGGAGCCGTTGCCTGCAAGCGTCGCCATGGCACGACAGTAGGCGGCACCGGGCGCGTCCGGCCGCCGGCCCCGCGGGTGCCACCGCGATTCCGCCGTCGCCAGCTCCGATTCCGTCATATCTACTCGTTTCGCAGCGTCTGCCAATTTTGCCGGATCCAGCCCGGTCTCACCGGCTCGGCCAGCAGCGTGTCGCCGGACGACACCGCGGCGAGGATTCCCCCGAGGGCGTGCCGGGGAAGATCGATCAGCCGGGCGGCCAGCAGGTCGGGATCGCGCGCGGCCCGGGTCACGGCGGCCCGGGCGTCGCGCTGGGAGAGCGTGCGCCCCGAATCCTCCCGGACGATCCGGATGAGCCCGTCCCGCCAGACGTTGCCGATCTTGCCGTGCGGGCGGTCAAGCAGCCACCGGGCGAGCCGGTCGGCGGGGGCGAGCGCCGCCGGGCCGACGGCCGTGAACGTCACGAGCCGCAGGTCCCCGAGGTCCCGGGCGGGGGTGGCGGTCCACTTCGCCCGCAGCTGCCGCAGCGGGTCATCCTGGGCCCGCCGGCGGCGGACGCCCAGATCGGGATGATCGGAGGAGACGACGACGGCGAGCCGGTCCGCGTTGACCGCCAGGAGGAGCCTGGTCAGCCAGGGGCCCGGATCGTCCGACAGGTCGGTGGCCACGCTGACCGTTCCGTCCTCGGTTGAGGCGCCGGGGCCGGTCGAGGCGAACGCGGGCAGCCCCCGGTCGAACACGGTCGCGAGACGCACGTGGACCGCGTCGACCTCCCGCCGCTCGCCAACGAACACGGCGCGACCCGCCGGGCCGGTGGCGAGAAAGGCGGCCACCGCGTCGAGGACCGGGGCGGTCAGGCGCGTCGGCCGACTCTGCGTGGACTGCCGGCCCCGGGTGTAGATGGCGGCCGTCGCGGTTGTGGCCGCCGTGACCGCCGTGGCCGCCGTGACCGAGCGGTCCAGCTGCTTCCAGGTGGCCGGGGTCGGCTGGCAGACGTACATGTCGGCTCTGGCGCCCACCGCCTCCGCGCCCTCGTAGACGTGGAAGCCTGGCCAGACGGCCTCGAACACGAAGCCCTGATCGATCAGTGCCCGCTGCACCTTCCAACCCAGCGTCGGTACCCGGTCGCTGAACCCGTAGGCCAGCAGGACGCGACCATGTTCGCGGTCCGCGAGACCCTGCGCGCCGCGCCCGGTGAACAGCGCCACGCCCTCCGGGGTGTAGGGCGGATCGGTGAACGCCAGATCGGCCGTGCCCACCACCGCCGGCGGCAGGCCGAAGCGCAGGTCGGCGTAGAGGCACCGCAGCCGGACGCCCAACGACCGGGCCGAGCTGTCCAGGTAGGCGAGCAGCTCGTCGTCGATGTCGACGACGGTCACGGTGAGCCCGTCGATCAACGAGACCGCCGCCAGCGAGGTGAGATCATGATCACCTATGCACAGCAGATGCGCGCCGCGCAGGTCGTAACGTGTCTGCAGCCAGACGGCCCGGCGCACGACGGTCGTCGCCGTCGCGGGTACGTGGTCGAGGTCGGCCCGCGGTCGGGGCGCGGCAGCGATGAGATCATGCATGGTCGTGACCAGCGGACCGTGGCGGGCGATCACGGCGGCGAGGGGATCGAGCGGGGTCTGTCCGCTCAGCTCGTCATAGCGGATCAGGCCGCGGTAGCGGTCGATCGACGCCGGGCGCAGCACGTGACGCCCGTCGGGGCCGGTCCGCAGATCGTCGCCGAGGCTGGCGAGGATCTCCTCCACGCTCCGTCGGGGCAGGCCCGAACTCTGGACCAGTTGGCGCAGGGTGCGTGGCTGCTCGGTCAGCGCCGCCACCGCCGCGCGAGGCGCCCGGGCATGCACCCGGTAGCCCGCCAGCAGGGTCGCCAACGACTCGCCGGATTCGGCTGGACCCGGCGCCCGGCCCGGGTGATCCGGTCCTGACAGGGTATGTGGAGGGGACACGCAACCAGCGTCGCACCTGCGGCGGACACACGATTCTACCGGTCCCGCCGAGGCCAGCTAATCTCTTGTCGTGCTCAGAAGGCTTGATCTGCGTGGCGCGGTGCCTGCCGCAGCCGAGATCCGACGGCTACTGCCGCGGGCCGACGTCGACGTCGACGTCGCCGTCGATGCGGTCCGGCCGGTCTGTGCGGACGTGCGGGACCGCGGCGACGCGGCCGTCCTCGCCGCCGCGGAGCGGTTCGACGGGGTCCGCCCGCCGAGCCTGCGGGTGCCCGCCCAGGTTCTCGCCGCCGCCGCGGATGCCCTGGATCCGGCCGTGCGCGACGCGCTGACCGAGGCGATCCGCCGGACTCGGCTGGTGCACCGTGCGCAGCTGCGGGAGCCGGTGGCGATCGAGGTCGCGCCCGGCACCACGGTGACGCAGCGCTGGGTGCCGGTGGAGCGGGTCGGCCTGTACGTGCCGGGCGGGCGGGTCGCCTACCCCAGCAGCGTCGTGATGAACGTCGTGCCCGCCCAGGAGGCCGGGGTCGGCTCGCTCGCGGTCTTCTCCCCGCCGCAGAAGGACAACGGCGGGCTGCCGCATCCGGTGATCCTCGCCGCCTGCGCGCTGCTCGGTGTCGAGGAGGTCTACGCGGCAGGCGGAGCCCAGGCCGTGGCGATGGCCGCCTACGGGACCACGAGCTGCCCGCCGGTCGATGTGATCACCGGGCCCGGCAACGTCTATGTCACGGCGGCCAAGCGCCTGCTGCGTGGGGTCGTCGGGGTGGACGCCGAGGCGGGCCCGACCGAGGTCGCGATCCTCGCCGACGCCACCGCGGATCCGGCCTTCGTCGCCGCCGACCTCATCGCCCAGGCCGAGCACGATCCGATGGCCGCCTGCCTGCTGATCACCCCGTCGGTGGAACTCGCCGACGCGGTCGACGTCGAGCTCGGCAAGCAGGTGCCCGTCACCCGCCACCGGGAGCGGGTGGCGGAGTCGCTCGCCGGCCAGGGGGCGGTTGCGCTCGTCGCGGACGTCGACGCGGGTCTCGCGGTGGCGGACGGCTGGGCCGCCGAGCATCTGGAGATCCACACCGCGGACGCCGCCGCGGTCGCCGCCCGGGTGCGCCACGCCGGAGCGGTCTTCGTCGGCGACTACGCTCCCGTCCCGCTCGGCGACTACCTGGCCGGGTCCAACCACGTCCTGCCCACCGGCGGCACCGCCCGGCATTCCAGCGGTCTGGCGGTCACCGCCTTCCAACGTCAGGTCCAGGTGGTCGAGTGCACGCGGGAGGGGCTCGCCGCCGTCGCCCCGCGTATCGCAGCGCTCGGCGGGGCGGAGGACCTCACAGCTCACGTCGACGCGGTGGAGGTTCGACTCCGATGATATTCAAGGCGGCCGGGAGCGGTGCCGGGGACCGGCCGTGGCGCCCGTGGGACGCTGACGGCCTGCCGCTGCGCGACAGCCTGCGCGGGCTCTCGCCCTACGGCGCTCCGCAGCTCGACGTGCCGGTGCGGCTCAACACCAACGAGAACCCGCACCCGCCGTCGGTCGGGCTGGTCGACGCCATCGGCAAGGCCGCGGCCCTCGCAGCCACCGAGGCGAACCGCTATCCCGACCGGGACGCCGAGGCGCTGCGTGCCGACCTCGCCTACTACCTGACACCCGATGCCGGCTTCGGCGTGCACACCAGTCAGGTCTGGGCCGCCAACGGCTCCAACGAGATCCTCCAGCAGCTCCTCCAGGCGTTCGGCGGGCCCGGTCGGGTGGCGCTCGGGTTCGAGCCGTCCTACTCGATGCACCGCCTCATCGCGCTGGCCACCGCCACCGAGTGGGTGGCCGGGCAGCGAGCGGAGGACTTCACGCTCTCCCCGGCCGTGGTCGCCGACGCGATCGCCCGGCACCGACCCGCCCTGGTCTTCCTCTGCTCACCGAACAATCCGACGGGCACGGCCCTGCCGCCCGAGGTCGTCGTCGCCGCCTGTGAGGCGGTGGAGGCCACCGGCAGCGGCATGGTCGTCGTCGACGAGGCCTACGCCGAGTTCCGCCGGGCCGGCGTGCCCAGCACGCTGACGCTGCTGCCCCGTCATCCGCGGCTCGTCGTCACCCGGACAATGAGCAAGGCGTTCGCGCTGGCCGGTGCCCGGGTAGGCTACCTTGCCGCGCACCCCGCCGTGGTGGACTCGCTGTACCTGGTGCGGCTGCCCTACCACCTGTCCAGCTTCACCCAGGCCGTCGCGCGCACGGCGCTCGCGCACGCCGACGAGCTGCTCGGCACGGTGGAGGCGGTCAAGGCCCAGCGCGACCGCATCGTCCGGGAGTTGCCTGCGCTCGGTCTGCGGCTGGCTCCGAGCGACGCCAACTTCGTGTTCTTCGGCCGGTTCGCCGATCAGCGGGCGGTGTGGCAGAGCCTGTTGGACGCGGGAGTGCTGGTCCGCGATGTCGGTCTGACCGGCTGGCTGCGGGTCACCGCCGGGCTGCCGAACGAGGTGGGCGCGTTTCTCGGGGCGCTGGGCAGAACTCTCACCGGCAGCGTCATCGGCGCGGACGGTGTCATCAGCCTCGCCGCCGCCTGAGCCCCTGGCCCGGCCTGAGCCCCTGGCCCGGCCTGAGATCTACAGAGACCGAGGAAGCCCCCGATGGCACGCACCGCGCGAATCGAACGCAAGACGTTGGAGTCGGACGTCCTGGTCGAGCTCGACCTCGACGGGACGGGAATCTCCTCGTCGGACACCGGCGTCCCGTTCTTCGACCACATGCTGTCCCAGCTCGGCAAGCACGGCGGGTTCGACCTCACCGTGCGTACCCGGGGGGATCTGCACATCGACGCCCACCACACCGTCGAGGACACCTCGATCGCCTTCGGGTCCGCCCTGCGCGAGGCGCTCGGCGACAAGGCGGGTATCCGCCGGTTCGGGGATGCCACCGTCCCGCTGGACGAGGCGCTCGCCCAAGCCGCCGTCGACCTGTCCGGCCGGCCGTACTGCGTGCACGTCGAACCGGATCTCGTCGGGATGATCGGAACTTACGACACAACGCTGACCCGGCACATCTTCGAGTCGATCACCGCGTCCGCCCGGCTCGCGCTGCACGTGCGGGTGCTGTCCGGCCGCAACGCCCATCACGTGGTCGAGGCCCAGTTCAAGGCGGTCGCGCGGGCTCTGCGCGACGCGGTGGCGCTCGACGCCCGCGTCGCCGGGATACCCTCCACGAAAGGTGTGCTGTGACCGGAGACGGACCCGGCCGGCGTCCCCGGGTGGTCGTCCTGGACTACGGCTCGGGAAACCTGCGGTCGGCCGAGCGCGCGCTCGCCCGAGTCGGCGCCGACGTGACGGTGACCGCGGATCTTGACATGGCCCGCGGCGCGGCGGGCCTGGTCGTACCGGGCGTGGGCGCCTATGCGGCCTGTATGGCAGGCATCGACGCCGTGGGCGCCGCGCCCGTGGTGCGGGAGCGGGTAGCGGCGGGACGGCCCGTGCTCGGGATCTGCGTCGGGATGCAGGTGCTGTACGAGCTCGGTGACGAGCACGGGGTGCGGACGGTCGGGCTCGGCGTGATCCCTGGCGAGGTCCGCCGGCTCGCCGCCGACATCCTGCCGCACATGGGCTGGAACACTGTGGCGCCGCCCGCCGGATCGATCCTGTTCGCCGGACTGCCCGCGGGCACGCGGTTCTACTTTGTCCACTCGTACGCGGCGAAGGCCGATCCGGCCGCCGGGGACACCGTGGGGGAGCACGGCGAGCCGTTCGCCGCCGCCGTCGAACGGGGTGCGCTCGCCGCGACCCAGTTCCACCCGGAGAAGTCCGGGGATGCCGGAGCGCATCTGCTGGCGAACTGGCTCGGCAGCCTGTTCTGAGCGAGCCCTGGTCTGAGTGAGCGTGAACGCGAGGGCGGATGTCCTGTAATGCGGATGCCCTGTAATTAGGGCGGCTCCAGCGCCCCGCCGGACCGTAGGGTGGCCGATGTGACGCTTACTCTGCTGCCCGCCGTGGACGTGGCCGACGGCAGGGCCGTCCGACTCGTCCAGGGCGAGGCCGGTTCCGAGACCTCGTACGGCGACCCGCGGGAGGCGGCGCTGACCTGGCAGCGCGACGGCGCCGAGTGGATCCACCTGGTCGATCTCAACGCTGCCTTCGGCCGGGGGTCGAATCGGGAGCTCATCGCCGAGGTGGTACGCGCGGTGGACGTGGCCGTCGAGCTCTCCGGCGGCATCCGCGACGACGCATCGCTTGACGCGGCGCTGGCCACCGGCGCGGCCCGGGTCAACATCGGCACGGCTGCGCTCGAGGATCCCGCCTGGGTCCGCCGGGCCATCGACCGGGTCGGTGACCGTATCGCGGTCGGTCTCGACGTCCGGGGGACCACACTGTCGGCCCGGGGCTGGACGCGGGACGGTGGCGAGCTGTTCGATGTGCTCGCCCGCCTCGACGCCGACGGCTGCGCCCGGTACGTGGTGACGGATGTGCGCCGGGACGGCACGCTCACCGGGCCGAACGTCGAGCTCCTGCGCTCCGTGACCGCGGCCACCAGCCGGCCGGTGGTCGCCAGCGGCGGCGTGGCCACGCTCGACGACCTCACCGCGATCGCCGTGGTGCCCGGAGTGGAGGGCGCGATCATCGGCAAGGCGCTCTACGCCGGCGCCTTCACGTTGCCCGAGGCCCTGGCCGTTGCCGGGAATATCGGGAATATCGGAAACGGATGTGCGGGTGCGGTGGGTCGATGAGTGTCGCGGTTCGGGTGATTCCCTGCCTTGACGTCGACGCCGGCCGGGTCGTGAAGGGCGTGAACTTCACGGACCTGCGCGACGCCGGCGACCCGGTCGAGATGGCGCGCCTCTACGACGCCGAGGGTGCCGACGAGCTGACGTTCCTCGACATCACCGCGTCCAGCGGCGATCGGGAGACCACCTACGACATCGTGCGGCGGACCGCCGAACAGGTGTTCATCCCGCTGACCGTGGGTGGCGGGGTCCGCTCGGTCGACGACGTGAACCGCCTGCTGCGGGCGGGGGCCGACAAGGTCGGCATCAACACGGCGGCGGTGGCCCGGCCCGAGCTGGTGCGCGAGTGCGCCCACCGGTTCGGTAACCAGTGCATCGTCATCTCGGTGGACGCCCGGCGCTCACCCGGTCCCGACGGTCCGCGCTTCGAGGTCACGACGCACGGCGGCCGCAAGGGCACCGGCATCGACGCGGTGGCCTGGACGGCGCGGGTGGTCGAGCTCGGCGCCGGGGAGATCCTGCTCAACTCGATGGATGCCGACGGCACACGGGACGGCTACGACCTGGAGATGATCTGCGCGGTGCGTGCCGAGGTCGACGTCCCGGTGATCGCCAGCGGCGGGGCCGGCGACCTGGCTCACTTCGCGCCGGCGATCGACGCGGGCGCGGACGCGGTGCTCGCGGCGAGCGTGTTCCACTTCGGGCAGCTGCGCATCGGCGAGGTGAAGACGGCGCTGCGCGGCGCGGGTGTACCCGTGCGCTGACCAGGCGCGTCCGCCGGCGGGGCGCCGACGGCCGAGGCGGCACAGGACGTCGTCGTCGTGGACGCCGGACGGATCGTCCAGCGCGGTCCGCGCCGGGATCTGATCGCGATGCGCGGCGTGTACCAGCGCCTGCGCCGCTCCTGGGCGGCGGGGGGTCGGTCGGGACGGGACCGGCGGACGGCCCGTCGCCCGGCACCGTTGCGGCGCCGGGCGCGAGCAGCGCGAGCAGAATGGTGGGGTGACCGTTCGCCCTTCCGCTCTGGATCCCGCCATCGCCCGTAGGCTGCGCCGCAACGACGCGGGCCTGTTTCCCGCCGTCGCCCAGCAGTACGACACCGGCGAGGTGCTGATGCTCGGGTGGATGGACGACGAGGCACTGCACCGGACCCTCACCACGGGCCGGGCCACGTACTGGAGCCGCAGCCGCGCGGAGTACTGGGTCAAGGGGGAGACCAGCGGGCACCGGCAATGGGTGCGGTCGGTCGCACTCGACTGCGACGGGGACACCGTCCTCGTCCGGGTGGACCAGGTGGGCCCGGCCTGCCACGCGGGCACGCGGACCTGCTTCGACGGCAATCTTCTGCCCACGGTGACCGTCGAGGCCGCGGATACCGCCCGGCCCCGCGACCTCTCCGGTGCCGCCAGCGTTTCCGCTGCCGCCAGCGTTTCCGGTGCCGCCGGTGTCCACGCTGGCGTGGACAGGGCCGGCGTGAGCAAGGCCGGTGCGGACCGATGACGACCGGGCAGATCATCCCCGGCCGGGAGGAGTTCCGGGCCGCGGCGGCAGCGCATCCGGTCGTCGCCGTCACCCGTCGGCTGCTCGCCGACGGGGAGACGCCCGTCGGCGTCTACCGCAAGCTCGCCGGCGGCCCCGGGACGTTCCTGCTGGAATCGGCGGAGCATGGCGGGGTGTGGTCGCGGTATTCGTTCATCGGTGTGCGGGCCGCGGCGACGCTGACCGAGCGCGACGGGCAGGCGGTGTGGGTGGACGGTGCGCCGCCTCCCGGAGTGCCGGTCGACGGTGACCCGCTCGACATCCTGCGTGCGGTGGAGAGCACCCTGCAGGCCTCGAACAGCCCACAGGCCCCTCCGCTCATGGGTGGTCTGGTCGGTTATCTCGGCTACGACATCGTGCGCCGCATCGAGCGGCTCCCCGCGCACGCCGTCGACGACCTCGGCCTTCCCGAGTTGCGCATGCTGCTCACCACCGATCTCGCTGTGCTGGACCATCGGGATGGTTCCTGCCTGCTGGTAGCCAACGTCTTCACCGGCTGCGGGAATGGTGCCGGTGACGCAGGCGCCACCGGCACCACCGGTGGGGACGCGGACGCCGCCGCACACCCGGCCGGGATCGACCTGGACGCCGCCTACGACGACGCGGTGGCCCGGCTGGAGGCCATGACCAGCGATCTCGCGAAGTGGAACGAGCCGACCGTGGCGACCACGGCGGGCACCGCCGCGGGGGTCGGCGACTTCGTCTCCGCCACGCCTCCCGGTGCCTTCCAGACCGCGGTCGAGCGGGCCATCGAGGAGATCCGTGCCGGCGAGTGCTTCCAGATCGTCGTCTCGCAGCGCTTCGAACGGCGGACGACCGCGGATGCGCTCGACGTCTACCGGGTGCTGCGGACCTCGAATCCGAGTCCCTATATGTACCTGCTGCGTTTCGCCGACCACGACGTCGTCGGATCCTCCCCGGAGGCGCACGTCAAGGTCACCGGCCGCCGGGCGTTGCTGCATCCCATCGCGGGCAGCCGGCCCCGGGGAGGCACTCCCGAACAGGACGCCGAGCTTGCGGCGGAGCTTCTCGCGGATCCGAAGGAACGCTCCGAGCACGTGATGCTGGTCGACTTGGTCCGCAACGACCTCGGGCGGGTCTGCAACCCCGGTTCGGTCCGGGTCGTCGAGTTCGCGGCCATCGAACGGTTCTCGCACATCATGCACATTGTCTCCACGGTGATCGGTGAGGTGGCTCCGGACCGCAGCGCCGTGGACGTGCTGGCCGCGACGTTTCCGGCGGGGACGCTCTCGGGGGCGCCCAAGGTGCGGGCGATGGAGGTCATCGACGAGCTGGAGCCGACCCGGCGGGGCCTGTACGGGGGCGTGGTCGGCTACCTGGACTTCGGCGGTGATCTGGACACCGCGATCGCGATCCGCACCACAGTGATGCGTGACGGTATGGCCTACGTTCAGGCCGGAGCCGGCATCGTCGCGGATTCCGATCCCGACACCGAGGATCTGGAAAGCCGCGCGAAGGCCGCCGCCGTCCTGCGCGCCGTCGAGGTCGCCGAGTCGTTGCGACCGCCGTCATGACGGCCGCGGGGTTCCCCCCCGCGGGGCGCCCATCCTCCCCGCGCGACCGGGCCGGCACCGCGGAGCCGCCTTCGCCGGGCCACCGTCCCGGAGGCGATGTGCACGCGGTCGAGGCGATGCGACGCGGCCACCGGGAACGCACCCTCGCGGTGCTGGGATGTCTGCTCGGTGCCGGCGTCGTGCTCGTGTCGGGCGGTGCGACCTGGGTGTCCGCCCGGGTGAGCGGGCCCCGCGGTGGGGCGGACGGCGGCGCCGTCGCAGCGCCACTCGCCGTGCACTGGACCGGCGGGGCGCTCGCATCGACGGCGACCGCTCTCGCCCTGGTCGGGCTTGCCGCGGCGGTGGCGATCGTGGCCACCCGGCGCATCGGGCGGCTGGTCATCGGTGTGCTCACCGCGGCAGCCGGGGCCGGTATCGCCTACGTGGCCGGACGCATCGGCTGGGATCCACTCCCGACGCTGCGCGAGACCGATCAGGTCCGCCAGCTCGTGCCCGGTGGCCAGGCGCGGATCGATGACGTCAGCCAGACGATCGCTCCCTGGCTGTCGTTTGCGGGCGGGCTGCTGCTCATCCTCGGCGGCGCCCTCGTCGTCCTGCGCGGCCGGTCATGGCCCGCAATGTCCGGCCGCTACCAGGCCCGCGATGCCACTCCGGCCGACGCCTGGGACGCGATCGAGCGGGGCCACGACCCGACCTGATCACCTGGCGTCTCCGCGACGCCCGGCTTGGCGGGCCGGCCAGCCGGAACCGGGAGCGCCACCGGCCAGCGGGTCGGCGGGCGCCAGGTCCGCGGGTGGGAGGTCGGGAAACGGGTCGACCAGCTCCGTGAGAGCCAGTGCCCGGCGGTCCAGGTCGGCTTCGAGCATCATCATGACGGCGTCCATCCGGATCAGGCAGCGGGACAGCTCGTCGAGTTGCTCGGCGAGCTCGGGCTCGAGGCGGAGCCGCCGGTGCGCACCCGGGGCGTCGCGCGCCGCGGGCACCCGGGCGGCGCCGAGGGGGGACGAGAGGGGGCGGCTGTCCATCGGAACTCTCCTTGGTATCGAACTCATGTTCGAGTGTAGGGGGTGCCGACGATCGACGCCAGCCCGCCACGCCGTCCCTGGGGTGCTGCCCGGGTCCGCCCGAGGGTTCGGGTCCGCCCGAGGGTTCGGGTCCGTTCGAGGACATGTGCGGCGTGCCATGCGTGTTTCCGGTCGGCGAAGGCGCGGCGGTCCCGAGTGCGCGCGGCGCGTCGCGGCAGCCGATCCCGAGAACCCGTCGTGCGGCCGGCCGGATCTCGTGATGTCGTCGCCCGGCGATCGAGGTGGTAACCCGGTGGTGCCTCTGCACACGGTGGTTCACCGGCCTCGTCGCGTTACTCTGTCAACGGGCTCACGACGCAAGATCGATTGCGGACCGTAGCTGATCGGTGCAGGCGGATCCGAAGTGGCTGACAGTGCAGCGTCCGTGAAGATGGGTGTGTTCGGGCTGCTACCCGATTCCTCACGGGAAAGTCAACTATGTGGAGTCGTGGATCGTAGCCGCGTGTGGGGGCGCCGGGCACACCGTGCCTGCCTGGCCTACCATCGGCGGCATGACCGCGACAGTCGCGAGCGCGGGGCGATGAGCGTTCTCACCGAGATCCTCGACGGGGTCGGGATCGATCTTGCCGCCCGCGAGCAACAGACCTCTCTGGCAGATCTCAAGCGGCGGGTGGAACGCGTTCCCGACCCGAAGGACGCGCTTGCCGTCTTCCGGGACTCCCGGGTCTCGGTGATTGCCGAGGTGAAGCGCCGTTCCCCCTCGAAGGGGGAGCTGGCGACCATCACCGACCCCGCTGCCCTCGCCACCGAGTACGAGGCGGCGGGCGCCGCCGCGGTGAGTGTCCTGACCGAGCAACGGCGCTTCGGTGGCTCCCTGGCCGACCTCGACGCCGTGCGTCGCGCGGTGGACGTCCCGCTGCTGCGCAAGGACTTCATCGTGTCGCCCTACCAGGTCTTCGAGGCCCGGGCGCACGGGGCGGACATCGTCCTGCTCATCGTCGCGGCGCTGGACCAGCCGCGGCTCGTCGGCCTGCGCGAGCGGATCGAGTCCCTGGGCATGACGGCGCTGGTCGAGGTGCACGACGAGGCGGAGATGCTGCGGGCGCTGGACGCCGGCGCCCAACTGGTCGGGGTGAACGCCCGCGACCTGCACACGCTGAAGATCGATCGGAGCACCTTCGCCCGGCTCGCGCCGATGGTGCCCCCGGAAGTGCTCGCGGTCGCCGAGTCCGGCATCCGGGGGCCGCACGATCTGCTCGCCTACGCCGCCGCGGGGGCGGACGTGGTACTGGTCGGCGAGGCAGCCGTCACCGGCGATCCTCGTCAGACGGTCGCCGATCTGGTGGCGGCCGGCGCGCATCCGGCGGCCCGGGTCGGGCGCTGAGGCCACCGGCGCCCGTGCCCTGGTGCCCGTGCCCTGGTATCCGGGGCTCGGCCCTATACAGTCGCACCGTGACCATCCGAACCGCTGCCGAGTCAGTTCGCCCCGCGGCCGCCGGAACCGGGACGCCGTCGGGCTCCGGTCTGGTCCGTCCGGACGCATCGAGCTGGCAGGCGTTCCCGGACTCTTCGGGGCACTTCGGGCGTTTCGGTGGTCGCTTCGTCCCCGAGGCCCTCATGGCGGCGCTGGACGAGCTCACCGCAGCCTACGCGGCGGCCAGGGTGGATCCCGGCTTCACCGCGGAACTGGACGGGCTGCTGGCGAGCTACGCGGGCCGGCCCACTCCGCTCACCGACGCCCACCGGCTCACCGCGCACGTTGGCGGTGCCCGCATCCTGCTCAAGCGTGAGGATCTCGCGCACACCGGTTCCCACAAGATCAATAATGTTCTCGGGCAGTGCCTGCTGACCCGGCGGATGGGCAAGACCCGGGTTATCGCCGAGACCGGAGCCGGTCAGCACGGTGTTGCCACGGCCACCGCCTGCGCCCTGCTCGGCCTGGACTGCGTCGTCTACATGGGCGAGGAGGACACCCGCCGGCAGGCCCTCAACGTCGCCCGGATGCGCCTGCTCGGCGCCGAGGTCGTCGCGGTCACCTCCGGCAGCCGAACCTTGAAGGACGCCATCAACGAGGCCATGCGCGACTGGGTGGCCACCGTTGACACGACCCATTACTGCATCGGGTCGGTGATGGGCCCGCATCCGTTCCCGATGCTGGTCCGCGACTTCCAGCGGATCATCGGGGTCGAGGCGCGCGCCCAGGTGCTCGACCGTGTCGGCCGACTGCCCGACGCCGTCGTCGCCTGCGTCGGTGGCGGCTCGAACGCGATGGGCATCTTCCACCCGTTCATCCCCGACGTCGAGGTCGCGCTGATCGGCTGCGAGGCCGGGGGGGACGGGGTCGCCACCGGTCGGCACGCCGCGGCGATCGCCGGCGGTTCCGCGGGCGTGCTGCACGGCATGCGGACGTTCCTGCTGCAGGACGAGTTCGGGCAGACCCAGGTCTCCCACTCGATCTCGGCGGGTCTGGACTACCCTGGCATCGGCCCCGAGCATGCCCTGCTGCACGAGACCGGTCGGGCGAGCTATCGGGTCGTGGACGACACTGCCGCGATGGAGGCGCTCGCGCTGGTGGCCCGTACCGAGGGCATCCTGGTCGCGATCGAGAGCGCGCACGCCTTCGCGGGTGCCCTCGACGTCGCCCGGAAGCTCGGTCCGGGCACGCTTGTCGTCGTCAACTGCTCCGGTCGGGGGGACAAGGACGTCGACACCGCCGCCCGCTGGTTCGACCTCCTCGACGAGGCCGATGCCGTCGGCGGTCCGGCGCGACCGGCCTGAGGGACCCTGAGGGATCCTGAGGGATCCTGTCTCGGGACCGGCAGCAACCAAGACGGGACGCACAGAACGCACAGAACGCACGGGACGCACGGGACGCACAGGACAGACAGGCCATAAAGGCCCTCGGGCTCGACGGAACGGACGCACGGTGCAGAGTCGGTTGGACGCAGTGTTCGCGGCGGCTCGCGAGGAGGGGCGGTCGGTGCTGGTCGGCTATCTGCCCGCGGGATTCCCGACGGTGGACGGGGCGATCGAGGCCATGCGGGCCATGGTGGCGGCGGGAGTCGACGTTGTTGAGGTCGGCCTGCCCTACTCCGACCCCACCATGGATGGTCCGGTGATCCAGGACGCGGCGGATGCGGCCCTGCGCGGCGGGGTCACGACGCGGGACGTGATCCGCACCGTCGAGGCCGTCGCCGCGACGGGGGCCCCGGCCCTGGTCATGTCCTACTGGAACCCGATCGACCGCTACGGCGCGGCCTCGTTTGCGGCCGGTCTGGCCGCCGCCGGGGGCGCCGGGGCAATCACTCCGGACCTGCCGCCCGAGGAGGCCGGGCCCTGGCTCGACGCGTGCGCCGCGCACGGCCTGGCCCCGGTGTTCCTCGTCGCTCCCAGCTCCTCGGACACCCGTCTCCGGCTGGTCGCCGGCGTCGCGCGCGGCTTCGTCTATGCCGCCTCGCTGATGGGTGTCACCGGGACCCGGGCGGCGGTCGGCGAACGGGCGGCCGATCTGGTCGCCCGGGTGCGGTCCGCCACCGAGCTCCCGGTGGCGGTGGGGCTCGGGGTGAGCACCGCGGCGCAGGCCGCCGAGGTCGCGGGCTTCGCCGACGGTGTGATCGTCGGCTCCGCGCTGGTGAAGGTCCTGCTTGAGGCGGAACGTTCCGGAGCCGGCGCCTCAGCGGGCCTCGCCGGAATCCGTCGGCTCGCCGCGGAACTCGCCGGAGGGGTGCGCGCTCCCGTTTCGGCGTGAACTCCCGGCCGTCCCGACCCGGCCGTCACATCTGTCGCCCACATCGAGTATTGCCCGCATCGAGCGCCGCATATATCACCCCGCCGCGCACCGAGCGAGACACGTGACTGTGCGACACGTGGCCGGGGCACCCCGCGCGTGATGGACGGGTCCACGGGATAGCCTGGCGACCGTGGTTCTCGCCGCTATTCCCAGCCCATCGCGTGGCGTGGTGCATCTCGGGCCGGTGCCGCTGCGTGCCTACGCCTTGATGATCATTATTGGCGTCTTCGTCGCCGTATTCGTGACGGGAAGAAGGCTGCGCGCCCGCGGCATGGATCCCATGGTGGCCAGCGAGGTCGCCTACTGGGCCGTCCCGTTCGGCATCGTCGGCGCCCGCGTTTACCACGTGGTCAGCACTCCGGTCGTCTATTTCGGCCGGGACGGCAACGTGCTGGACGTCATCAAGATCTGGAACGGCGGGCTGGGTATCTGGGGCGCCATCGCGGGCGGGGCCTTCGGCGCGTGGCTGGCGACCCGGCGCTACGGCATCAGCCTCGCCCTGTTCGGCGACGCCGCGGCGCCGGGCATCATCCTGGCCCAGGCGATCGGACGCTGGGGCAACTGGTTCAACCAGGAGCTGTACGGCAAGGCGAGCACCCTGCCCTGGGCGGTGCGCATCGACGAGAAGCACCAGATCATCCCCGGCGTGTCCACCTATCAGCCGACCTTCCTCTACGAGTGCCTGTGGAACCTGGTGGTGGCCGGGATCCTGTTGGTCGTCGATCGGCGGCACCGGCTCGGCCGCGGCAAGCTGTTCTGCCTCTACGTCGCGCTCTACACGTTCGGCCGGTTGTGGATCGAGATGCTGCGCATCGACACGGCGAACCAGATCCTCGGGCTGCGGGTCAACATCTGGACCTCGATCGTCGTCTGTCTGGGGGCGTTGCTGGCGCTGGCGGTCACCCGCAGTCCCGTGGATCCGAATCTGTCCAGGGAGGAGCAGGAGGCCCTCGGAATCGCCCGTTCCCGGCCTGCGGCGCGGTCCACGGTGACGACTGCCGGTACCGCCGACCAGCGGGCGGCCGGTCCCGATTCGGTCGATCCTGATCTGGCTGGTCCCGATCCGGCCGATCCTGGTTCCGCCGGGTCGGTGCCCGATGCCGTGGTGCCCGATGCCGTGGTGCCCGATGCCTCCGGGCCGACCACCGCCACCGCCACCACCGCCGTACCGGCTGGTTCGCAGCAGAGCCGCGGCCTGGCGACGAGATTGCCGGCGAGCGGTGGGCACACGTCGGCCGCGGCCGTTCCGCCGGAGGAGCCGCAGCTGCCCTGATGAGACGCCTGAGACGCCTGAGACGCCTGAGACGCCTGAGACGCCGTCTCCGGCGGGGCCCCGGGCGTCGGCTGGACCGTCGACCTTCCCCTACTTGTAGTGACCGAGGCCGGGCGGGGAGGTATGACGTCATCTGGCGGTGATCTCCTGAACATATTTGATCGCGGCGCATGAGCGGGCCGCGTGGCACACTCGGTAGAGACACGGGGCGCCGGGCCAGCGTCGCCGTGCCGTCACACCACTCGGACAGCGTTGTCCGCACCCCCTTCAGCCCCTGAAGATGGACAGGACTTCGCCGGATGCCGAGTGCGCAAGGTCTTTACGACCCCACCTTCGAACACGATGCCTGTGGCGTCGGCTTCGTCGTCGATGTACACGGCAGGCGCAGTCACGAGCTGGTCGAGCAGGGCCTGACCGTGCTGCGTAACCTCGACCACCGGGGTGCCTCGGGCAGCGACCCGGACACCGGCGACGGAGCCGGCATCCTGGTGCAGGTCCCCGACCTGTTCCTGCGTGACGTCGTCGACTTCACGCTGCCCGCCCCGGGGCGTTACGCCGTCGGGATCGCCTTCCTGCCGCAGGTCTCGGGGGAGCGGGACGAAGCCGTGCGCACCATCAGCCGCATCGTCCGCCAGGAGGGGCTGCGGGTCCTCGGCTGGCGTGAGGTGCCGGTCGTCAGCCACATCATCGGGCACGCCGCCCACGAGGTTGAGCCGCGGATGCGGCAGCTGTTCCTCGCATTGCCCGGTAGTCTGCCCGCCGCCGGTCCGGTTGAGGGCGGCGCGGGGGACGGGTTCGACCAGGCCGACCTCGAACGTCGGGCGTTCTGCGCCCGCAAGCGGATCCGCCGGGAGACCGGCGTCTACTTGGCGTCGCTGTCGTCGCGGACCCTGGTCTACAAGGGGATGCTCACCACCCACCAGCTCTCGGCCTACTTTCCCGACCTCGACGACCCCCGGTTCACCAGTGCCATCGCGCTGGTGCACAGCCGGTTCTCCACGAACACCTTCCCGAGCTGGCCGCTGGCGCACCCGTACCGGTTCGTCGCCCACAACGGGGAGATCAACACTGTCCGCGGGAACCGGAACTGGATGCGGGCCCGCGAGGCGCTGCTCGCCAGCGACCTGATCTCCGGTGACCTCTCCCGGCTGTTCCCCGTCTGCGCGGACGGGGCGAGCGATTCGGCGAGCTTCGACGAGGTCCTGGAACTGCTGTACCTGGGCGGTCGCAGCCTGCCGCACGCGGTGCTGATGATGATCCCCGAGGCGTGGGAGAACCACACCGAGATGGACCCGGCACTGCGCGCCTTCTACCAGTTCCACTCCACGCTGATGGAGCCGTGGGACGGCCCGGCCTCCATCGCGTTCACCGACGGGACGGTCATCGGGGCGGTGCTCGACCGTAACGGGCTGCGGCCCTCGCGGTACTGGGCCACCGACGACGGCCTGGTCGTGATGGCCTCCGAGGTGGGCGTGCTCGACATCCCGCCGCACAAGGTGGTGCAGAAAGGCCGGCTCCAGCCGGGGCGGATGTTCCTGGTGGATACCGCCGAGGGGCGCATCGTCAGCGACGAGGAGATCAAGTCCGAGCTCGCGAACGCGGCGCCGTACGCGGAGTGGCTGCACGCCGGTCTGATCGAGCTGGACGACCTGCCCGAGCGGGAGCAGCTCCTCTACGGGCACTCCTCGGTGCTGCGTCGCCAGCAGGTGTTCGGCTACACGCTGGAGGAGCTGCGCGTGCTCGTCGCGCCGATGGCGCGCACGGGCGCGGAGCCGATCGGCTCGATGGGCACCGACACGCCGGTGGCGGTGCTCTCCAGCCGTCCCCGGCTGCTGTTCGACTACTTCACCCAGTTGTTCGCGCAGGTCACCAACCCGCCGCTGGACGCGATCCGCGAGGAGTTGGTGACGAGCCTGGGCCGGGTGCTCGGCCCGGAGGGCAACCTGCTCGCGCCGTCCCCGGCGTCCTGCCGGATGGTGCACCTGCCCTATCCGGTGATCAGCAGCAGCCAGCTTTCGAAGATCATCGGCATCAACGACGACGGTGACATGCCCGGCTTCGCCTCGGTGACGGTCCGTGGCCTGTATGACGTCGACGGGGGCGGCGCGGCGCTCGCCGCCCGGCTGGCGGAAATCTGCGCCGGGGTCAGCGAGGCCATCGCCGACGGTGCCCGCATCGTCGTGCTCTCTGACCGGGACTCCGACACGCGCAAGGCCCCGATCCCGTCGCTGCTGCTGACCGCCGCCGTGCACCACCACCTGATCCGGGAGCGGACCAGGACGAAGGTCGGCCTCATCGTCGAGTGCGGTGACGCCCGTGAGGTGCACCACATCGCGCTGCTCACCGGCTACGGCGCCGCGGCGGTCAACCCGTACCTGGCATTCGAGTCGATCGACAGCCTCATCGCCGAGGGCGAGATCGTCGGGGTGTCCCGGGAGCAGGCCGAGGAGAACATGATCAAGGCGCTCGGCAAGGGCGTGCTGAAGGTGATGTCCAAGATGGGCATCTCGACGGTGGCGAGCTACGCCGGTGCCCAGGTCTTCGAGGCGATCGGGCTGTCCCAGGAACTGATCGACGCCTATTTCGCGGGTACCCCGTCGCGCCTCGACGGCATCGGACTCGACGTCATCGCGGCGGAGGTGGCAGCGCGGCACCGGCGGGCCTATCCGCCGATCGCCTCCGAGCACGCGCACCGCACGCTCGAGGTCGGCGGCGAGTACCAGTGGCGCCGCGAGGGTGAGCTGCACCTGTTCAACCCGGAGACCGTCTTCCTGCTCCAGCACGCCACCCGTACCCGGCAGTACGAGACCTTCCAGAAGTACACCGCCCGGGTCGATGGTCTGTCCCGGGAGAACGCGACGCTGCGGGGTCTGTTCGAGCTGCGTACCGGGGTGCGCACGCCGGTGCCGATCGAGGAGGTCGAGCCGGCCTCGGAGATCGTCAAGCGGTTCGCGACCGGCGCCATGTCCTACGGCTCGATCAGCGCCGAGGCGCACGAGACGCTGGCTATCGCCATGAACCGGCTCGGCGGGAAGTCGAACACCGGCGAGGGCGGCGAGGACGCGGAGCGGTTCACGCCGGACGCGAACGGGGACCTGCGCCGCTCCGCGGTCAAGCAGGTCGCCAGCGGCCGGTTCGGGGTGACCAGCGAGTACCTCGCCAACGCCGACGACATCCAGATCAAGATGGCCCAGGGGGCGAAGCCCGGCGAGGGGGGGCAGCTTCCTGGCCACAAGGTCTACCCGTGGATCGCGAAGACGCGGCACTCGACGCCCGGTGTCGGGCTCATCTCCCCGCCGCCGCACCAT
>NZ_CDWWXA010000007.1:72795-78358 GCF_977971845.1 Frankia sp. CeCAU1
CCTCGCCCAGCTCATCCACGACCTGAAGAACGCCAATCCCAAGGCCCGGGTGCACGTCAAGCTGGTCGCCGAGGTCGGCGTCGGCACGGTCGCCGCCGGGGTCTCCAAGGCGCACGCCGATGTGGTGCTGATCTCCGGGCACGACGGCGGGACGGGCGCCTCGCCGCTGACCTCGCTGAAGCACTCGGGTGCCCCCTGGGAGCTGGGGCTGGCCGAGACCCAGCAGACGCTGCTGCTCAACGGCCTGCGCGACCGCATCGTCGTGCAGGTCGACGGGCAGCTGAAGACCGGCCGCGACGTCATCGTCGGGGCGCTGCTGGGGGCCGAGGAGTTTGGTTTCGCCACCGCCCCGCTGGTGGTTGCCGGCTGCGTGATGATGCGCGTCTGCCATCTCGACACCTGTCCGGTCGGTGTGGCGACCCAGAACCCGGAACTGCGCAGGCGGTTCACCGGCAGGCCCGAGTTCGTCGAGGCCTTCTTCACCTTCATCGCCGAGGAGGTGCGCACCTACCTCGCCGCGCTGGGCTTCCGCAGCCTGCAGGAGGCGGTCGGCCGGGTCGACCTGCTCGACGCCCGCGCCGCCGTCGACCACTGGAAGGCCTCCGGCCTCGACATCACCCCGTTGCTGCACACCCCGGAGCGGCCCTTCGGCGGCTCGCTGAACTGCACGTCCAGCCAGGACCACGGGTTGGACAAGGCGCTGGACAACTCGCTGATCCAGCTGTGCGAGGGAGCGCTCGACGACGGCCGGCCGGTCTGGCTGGAGATGCCGATCCGCAACGTCAACCGGACCGTGGGCACCATGCTCGGCTACGAGGTGACGAAGCGCTTCGGCGCGGCGGGGCTGCCCGACGACACGATCCAGCTGCGGTTCACCGGCTCCGCGGGGCAGAGCTTCGGCGCCTTCGCGCCCCGCGGCATGACACTGACCCTCGAGGGCGACGCGAATGACTACGCCGGCAAGGGCCTGTCCGGCGGCAAGATCTTCGTCTTCCCGCCGAAGGAGTCCCCGCTGCGGGCCGAGGAGAACATCGTCGCCGGTAACGTCCTGCTCTACGGGGCGACGGGCGGCGAGGCGTTCTTCCGCGGAATCGTCGGCGAGCGGTTCTGCGTGCGCAACTCCGGGGCGACCGCGGTGGTCGAGGGGGTCGGCGACCACGGCTGCGAGTACATGACCGGCGGCACCGTGCTGGTGCTCGGGGCCATCGGGCGCAACTTCGCCGCGGGCATGAGCGGCGGCGTGGCCTACCTGTACGACCCGGTCGAGGCGCGGATCAACACCGAGATGGTGGACGTCGAGGCGCTGGACGGCGCCGACGAGACGATCGTGCGGGACCTGCTCGTCCGGCACCGCCGGGAGACCGGTTCGACGGTGGCCGCCCGGCTGTACACCGACTGGGACACCGTGCGCGGGTCGTTCCGTAAGGTGATGCCACGGGACTACAAGCGGGTGCTGACCGCCATCCGGCAGGCGCAGGAGCAGGGGCTCGTCGCCGACGAGGTCATCATGGCGGCGGCTCGTGGCTGACCGGGCCGCCAAGCACGACCCGACCATCATCGCGATCGCACGGACCCGACAGGAGCGGCATGGCTGACCCGACCGGCTTCCTCAAGCACCGCAGGGAGCTGCCGAAGCGCCGTCCCGTGGACGTCAGGATCACCGACTGGCGTGAGGTGTACGAGTCGTTCCCCGAGGAGCATCTGCGCACGCAGGCCAGTCGGTGCATGGACTGCGGCATCCCGTTCTGTCACGAGGGCTGTCCGCTCGGGAACATCATTCCGGAATGGAACGACCTGACCCGGCGCGGCGACTGGGTGGACGCCATCGAGCGGCTGCATGCGACGAACAACTTCCCCGAGTTCACCGGGCGGCTGTGCCCGGCGCCGTGCGAGGCGGCCTGCGTGCTCGGCATCGGCGACGATCCGGTGACCATCAAGCAGGTCGAGGTCAGCATCATCGACCGCGCCTGGGCCGACGGCACCGTGGTCCCGGTTCCGCCGTCGCTGCGTACCGGCAAGCGGGTGGCGGTCGTGGGCTCCGGCCCGGCCGGTCTCGCCGCCGCCCAGCAGCTCACCCGGGCCGGCCACGAGGTCGTGGTCTATGAACGGGCCGACCGGAGCGGCGGCCTGCTCCGCTACGGCATCCCCGAGTTCAAGATGGAGAAGCGGGTCCTGGACCGCCGGCTCGCGCAGATGGCGGCCGAGGGCACGTCGTTCGTCACGTCCTGCAACGTCGGCCTCGACATCTCCGCGGACGAGCTGCGTTCCTCCCACGACGCGGTGGTCCTCGCCGGGGGATCGACGGTCGGCCGGGACCTGCCCGTTCCCGGCCGCCAGCTGGGTGGCATCCAGCTGGCGATGGAGTTCCTGGTGCCCGCGAACCGGGTCGCGCAGGGGGACCTGCCCGAGTCGCCCATCTCCGCCAAGGGCAAGAACGTGGTCATCATCGGCGGCGGTGACACGGGCGCGGACTGCCTGGGCACCTCCCACCGCCAGGGCGCGCTCTCCGTGCACCAGCTCGAGATCATGCCCCGGCCGCCGGAGCTGCGGGCCCCGGCCAACCCGTGGCCGTCGTACCCGATCATCTACCGGGTCTCCAGCGCGCACGAGGAGGGCGGCGAGCGGGTCTTCGCCGTCTCCACCGAGCGCTTCCTCGGTGACGAGGACGGCAACGTGCGGGCGCTGCGCATGCACGAGGTGCGCCTCGTCGGCGGGAAGTTCGAGAAGGTCGAGGGTACCGACACCGAGCTGCCCTGCCAGCTGGTGCTGCTCGCCATGGGGTTCACCGGTCCGGAACGGTCCGGCCTGCTGACCGATCTCGGGGTGGAGCTGGACGCGCGCGGCAACGTGGCGCGCGACGCCGGGTGGGCCTCCTCGGTCCCCGGCGTGTTCGTCGCCGGGGACATGGGACGCGGGCAGTCGCTGATCGTCTGGGCGATCGCCGAGGGACGTGCCGCGGCCGCCGCCACCGACCGCTGGCTGATGGGCAGGACGGACCTGCCCGAGCCCATCACGCCGACGCGTCGCTGACCGGGAGCCTGCCGGCCCCGGCGTGCGGCCGGAACATCGGAGCACTTTTCGGCCGAAGATTCATGTGATCTGCCTTGCTCCATGCCGGATCCGCGGCGATTGACCGGACTCGCCGACCGGCCTGGTGACCTGCGGCGGTACCGTTCAGTGCCATGAGGCTCGTGCTGCTCGGTCCACCCGGCTCCGGCAAGGGAACCCAGGGCGCTCGCATCAGCGCCCGGCACGGCATCCCCTCGATCTCGACCGGTCGGCTGTTCGACCGGCAGATCGCCGCGGGTACGCCGCTGGGCCATCGCGCGGAGCGCTACGTCCGCGCGGGCGAGCTGGTCCCCGACGAGATCGTGCTCGACATCGTCGCCGACCGGCTCGAGAGTGGCGTCGACTGTGCGGTGGGGTTCCTGTTCGACGGGTTCCCCCGGACCTACCCCCAGGCCGAGGCGTTGGACCGGATGCTCGTGGTGACCTGCGGCCCGCTCGACGCGGTCGTCGACGTCGACGTCGACGTCGACGAGGTGCTCGACCGCATCCGGCGCCGCTCCCGCACCGAGGACCGGGTCGACGACGCGGAGGACACCGCCCGTCGCCGGTTGAAGGTCTTCGAGCAGGAGACCGCACCATTGCGCCGCTACTACCAGCGGGGTGGCCTGCTGCGCACGGTGGACGGTTCCGGCAGCCCGGACGAGGTTGCGGCCCGCATCGAGGAGATGCTGGCGGACGTCGCCCATCCGGGTCTGCGGGCCCATCCGGGTCTGCGGGCCCATCCGGGTCTGCGGGCCCGGCCAGGTCTGCCTGTCTGTCGGTAGGCCATGGGTCGCCGAGGAGGGGAGCGGGGGCGCCTCGCGCACGTCGCCCTCGTCGCCCTCGTCGTGCTCTGCTGGCTGCCGCTGGTCGTCGTCATCACCGCGTGGCGGACCGTGCTGAACCCGGCCTTCTACTCGCAGTCGCTGAACCGGGCCGACGCCTTCGACCGCGTCTACACCCAGGTACTGCCCGATCCCGCGGTCGACACGTTGCTGGCCGGCCTCCCGGTCGACAGCTCCCTCGTCACCGCGAACCTGCGCACGGTGCTGCCCCCGTCGACGATCCAGGCGATGACCGACGAGCAGATCAACCGGATCGTCGACTACCTGCGGGCCGACACGGACGACGTCGAACTCGCCGTCGATCTCCGGCCGATCTTCGACAACATCTCGGGCCTGGCCAACCGGTACGTCGCCGGTGAACTGGGTGCCGGCACCAGCTACCAGGTCACCACCGTGCAGGAGTTCACCCACGATGTCGTCACCGCGCTCGACGACATCGCCGCCGGGCGCCCGCCGAAGTCCCTGCCCGCGATCGAGCTCTCCCCGCAGGACACCGACCGCGTCCTGCCCGTGGTGCTGGACCGGGTGGACGCCGACACCCGGGCGCGCATCGAGGCTCCGCTGCGCGCCCTGCTGAGGTCGGGCAACATCGCCGGAGCGCTGGCGCTGGTCGGTCCGGAGGTCTTCCGGGGCGACGAGACGGCCATCGGCCGGCTCCAGGCGTATCTCCACGGATCCACCCTCGATCTCGGGGTCCGCCTGTCGGATCTGCGTGACCGGCCGATGATCGTCGCGATCGACCGGCTGCACGACGTCGCCGCGACCCTGGTGTGGGTCTCTCTCCTGCTCGCCCTGATCATGACGGCGGCCATGGTCAGCATCGTCGTGCTGGCCGGGCTGCGGGGAGTGTCCCGGGTCCGGGCCGCGACCGGTGCGGTGGTCCTCGCCGGCGTTGGTGCCGGGCTGCTCGGCGTCGTCCTGCGCATCGCGCTGCCGAATCCGCTGACCTCGCTGGACAGGCCGTCGTCGCCCCTGCCGCCGGGAGCCGGCGCAGTGCTGGTCGACTTCTCCTCGCGCGCCTACGGCACGCTCGAGAGCGACTTCCTGCGGATCGTGGCCTGGACGCTGGTGGCCGGCCTGGTCGGCTACGGATTGTCGCGGCTCGTCGCGGTGTCCGCCCGGTGGAACCGGACCGGCCGGCGGCGCCGGGTAGCCACGGCGTTCGCCCTCGCGGCGCCCCTGATGATCATCGTGACCTGGACGGCCTTCCCCGGCGCCGCCGCCGAGGCCCGCAAGCTCTGCAACAGCCAGCAGGCGCTATGCGACCGGCGCTATGACCAGGTGAGCTACCTGGCCACCCACAACGCGATGGCCACCAGCGAGGACCGGTTTCTCGGGCCTGCCCAGGACCCGGCGATCACGCACCAGCTCGACCTGGGGGTGCGCGCCCTGCTGCTCGATGTGCACCACTGGACATCGCCGACCCAGGTCGACGCTTATCTGCAGACCCTGCCGCCCGCGACCCGCGACGCGCTCGCCCCGCTGACGCGAGGCGCCCGGTCGGAACGCCCCGGCACCTGGCTGTGCCATGACCTGTGCCAGCTCGGCTCCCTCGACTTCGTGGCGGAGCTGACTCGGGTCCGGGACTGGATGAACCGCAATCCCACCGAGGTCGTGACGCTGATCATCCAGGATAATGAGGTGCCGGCGAGCGAGATCGCCGGCGGCGT
>NZ_CDWWXA010000007.1:78518-82283 GCF_977971845.1 Frankia sp. CeCAU1
ACGCCGCCGGAGGATCCGCATGGCCGATGGCCGACCCTGCGCGAGATGGTTGCCTCGGGCCGACGCCTGGTGGTCTTCACCGAGCGGCAGGACCTGCCGGGCACGTTCCTGCGCAGCTTCTACCGGTACGCCGAGGACACTCCGTTCGATGCGAAGAAACCCGAGGATCTGCGGACCTGCGCCCGCAACCGGGGCGTGGACGGTGCCTCGCTGCTCCTGATGAACCACTGGCTCACCGCCGCCGCGCCCAGCCGCCGTGCCGCCCTCGGCGCGAACGCCGCCGAGACCGTGTTCACCCGGGCACAGCATTGTCGCCAGGAGCGCGGGCGGATCCCGACGTTCGTCGCGGTCGACTTCGCCACGATCGGTGACGCGCAGGCGGCGGTGGACCGGCTCAACCGCGTTCGCGGCGGTGCCGGTTCCTGACCCTCGGCCAGCCGGTGGGAGCATGTCCGGGCGGTCATGCGTTGACCTGCGAGGAACCATCTAGTGATACGTCACCGTGCGAGGGAGCCCAGGTGCCGATCTGGAACCAGCTGCGTCAGTCCGCCCAGACGATGCAGGGCCAGCTGAACGCCAAGAAAAACGACCTGAAGAGCGGTGCCTTCCGCGATGCCAGCATGGCGATGTGCGCATTGGTCGCCGCGGCGGACGGGACCATCGACCCGGCCGAGCGGCAGCGGGTCGCCGCGCTGATCATCTCCAACGACGTGCTCAACAACTTTCCCGCGGATGATCTCCAGCGTCGCTTCAACGACTATGTCGGCAAGCTGCAGGCCGATTTCGAGTTCGGCAAGGTCTCCATCCTCCAGGAGATCGGGAAGACGAAGAAGAAGCCGGCGGAGGCCAGAGCGGTCATCCAGATCGGGATCGTCATCGGCGGGGCCGATGGCAACTTCGACAAGACGGAGCAGGCCGTCGTGCGGGAGGCGTGCTTCGCGGTCGGCATCAACCCGGAGGAGTTCGACCTCTGAGCCGGACCGGCCGCACTGCGCCGAACCCGTCACCCCGTCACCCCGTCACCCTTCCACCGGCATAGAGGACACGTGGGACCAGCCGATGCCCTGCTCGCGGGCGGGGCGGGTCTGCTCGCGGGCGCGGTGAACACGATCGCGGGCGGCGGGACCCTGATCGCCTTCCCGGCGCTGCTCGCCACCGGTCTGCCGGCGCTGACCGCCAACATCACCTCATCGGTGGGGCTGGTCACCGGGTACGCCGGTGGGGCGCTGGGCTACCGCCGCGAGCTTGCCGGGCAGGCCGTCCGGCTGCGTGCCCTGGGACCGCCGGCTCTGCTCGGCGGTCTGGCCGGCGCCGTTGTGCTGCTGGCCACGCCCTCCGACAGCTTCCGGGCGCTGGTTCCGTACCTGGTGCTGGTCTCCTGTCTGCTCCTGGCGGCTCAGTCCCGGCTCGCGGCCGTGGTGGCACGCCGGAGAGCCAGCACGGCGGCGGGTGGCGGGCCGCCGGAGTCGGCGCCATCCGGGCCATCCGGTTCGCCCGCGGCCGCATTGCTGTCGCCCGCCTCCGGTTCGCTCGCCTCCGACCGGGTGACCTGGCCGACTCGGCTCGGGATCTTCGTCGCGGGAGCCTACGGATCGTATTTCGGCGCGGGGCTTGGGGTGCTGCTCCTTGGGGTGCTGGGCATTCTGCTCACCGACGACCTGCAGCGCACCAACGCGCTGAAGACGCTGCTCGCGTTCGGGGCCAACGCGGTGGGAGTGGCGGTCTTCCTGGTCACCGCGAAGGCCTCGTGGGGGTTCGCCGGCATCCTCGTGGTCGCATCCCTGCTCGGTGGGACGATCGGTGCCCGGGTGGCCCGCCGGCTACGACCGAACGTTCTACGTGGCGTGGTCATCACGCTCGGTGCGATCGTGGCGATCGCGTTGCTGATCCGTGGCTGACCAGCCGGCCGTCCGTTGAACCGGCCGTCCGTGGACTATCTTACGTTATCGGACGGTGCACGCCGTCGTTATCGTACATTCGCGCAAGCAACTCGGCCAGGTAGCGGCTACTCTTCCTAAGCCAGCTTGAGGAAATGGTTCCGGTGACAGCCGGCTGGGTTACCGGTGGGCCCTACGTTCGTCGTCCTCCTGTGAGGAGTTATCCACAGGTGGCCTGCGGCGCTGGATTACCGGGGCTACCTGATGGATTCTCGGTCCATGACGTTTTCCGCTTCGGCCTCGTCCCCGCCGACCCGTCCCGTGCGCTATCCAGGTTTCGACCCCGCGGTCCGCATCGCCGGTCGCCAGGGGGGTGCGATCACCTACCGGCAGGCGATGGCCGCTGGGTTGACCCGCGGCCAGCTGCGCCAGCTCGTCCACTCTGGCCAGTGGAGCCATCCGGTGCGCGGTGTCTTCGTCGTACCTCTCGGCCCGACGGAGCTCCCCGGCTCCGTCGACGACGTCCCGCGGCCGGGGGGCCGGCGGCGCGCCGAGCATTCTGAAATCCGGGAGAAGGAATCCGCCGGACTTGTCCGGAACGACGTCGCGTGCCGACGAAGAAAGCGCCATGGTGCCATCACCGCAGGCCCCGGACACGCGGCGTCGGTCGTCGGCGGTGAAAATACAACGCCGATTCTCCCGGTCTTCTTCTCGCCATTTTCGGCACGGGTACGGGCCGCGCTCATCGGGCGTCCCCGAGCCGTCGTCTGCGGGATCACCGCCGCCCGGCTCCACGGTTTTCCGCTCGAGGTTCCGGAAAGCTCCGCCGAACCCGTGCACCTTCTTCTTCCGGCTCGGCAGACCCGGGCCCAGCCGCGCGGGATCCGGCTGCACTTCAGCGATCTCGACGTCGACCAGCGCGTCGAGCTGGGTGGGATCCCACTCACCTCGCCGGAGCGGACGCTGGCGGATCTCGTGCTGGCCGCCCAGTCGCGTGAGGTGGCGGTCGCCCACCTGGACGCAGCCCTGCACCGCGGCCTGGTGCCGAGCCTGGCGGGGGCACGGGCGGCAGCCGAGGGGCGGCGCGGTTTCCGGCAGACGACCGACTGGTGGTCGCTGGCCGACGGCCGGGCCGAGACCCCCCTGGAGACCCGGCTGCGGCTGCTGCTGGCCGACAACGGGCTCGCGCCCGTGGAATTGCAGTGGCCGGTCATGGACGGGACTGGCCAGATCATCACCCGGCTGGATCTCGCCTGGCCTGCGCAGCGACTCGACGTGGAGGCGGACACCTTCTCGGCCACCAGCCCGCCGGCGATGATCTACCAGGACCGTCATCGCGGCAACATCCTCGCCGCGCTGCGCTGGACGGTGCTGCGCTTCAGCGTGGCCGACGTGACCTGGCATCCGGAGCGGGTCGTCTCGGCGGTGACCCGGGTCCTGGCGGCGCGGGCGGCCGAGCGGGCCGAGGCGTCCAGAGTGGTCGCCGAGGCGTCCGCCGCCGGCACAGCCGCGGTGGCTGAGCGGCTGTGGGCATCGTGAGCAGGGACACGATCCGGCGAAACGCGCGCAAGGCGTTGTGACGGGAAGTACATTCCAGGCCGCCTGGGCCCCCCGGGCCTACGATCCGGAACATGAGCGTTCCATCGGCCGGGTTGTCGCTGGCCGCAGACTTTCCGGAGGCGACGCGCGCCGATTGGCAGACGCTCGTCCTGCAGGTGCTGCGCAAGTCCGGCGTGGCGACCGAGGCGACTACTCCCGGCGAAGTCGAGGAGCTGTTGGCCACGCGGACCTACGACGGTCTGCGGATCCGTCCGCTCTACATCGCCGAGAACACCCCCGCCGGCGGGGTGGGCCTGCCGGGGTTCGCCCCGTTCGTGCGGGGTGGGCG
>NZ_CDWWXA010000008.1:0-2927 GCF_977971845.1 Frankia sp. CeCAU1
CGCGGTGTCCGCGTCGGCCACCGCACCGCCGCCCACCAGACGAGCTGGCTCACTGACCGCATCGACCGCTGGGGATTCACCCTGCTCACCACCGCCGACCTCGATGGCCCCCGCAACCAGCCCGACGGCCCCCGCAACCAGCCCGACGGCCCCGGCGACACCGACGAGCCGGCCCCCGCGCTACGGCTCACCGCCCGCGAACGCCTCACCTTCCCCAAGAAAGCCAAGAACACCGAGAAGACTGGCCGCCGCGTCGTCCTCAACACCGCCACCTTCGAAGGCGCCCTGCGCGTCACCGATCCCGCCCGCGCCCGCGCCACTCTCCTGCACGGCGTCGGCCCTGCCAAGGCCTACGGCTGCGGGCTGATCACCCTCGCGCCCCTGCACACCGAACAGGCCGGCCGCTGACATGTGGTGGCTGTCCAATCCGCAGGACCTGCACCGCGTCGAGGACCGCGTCTCCACGCTCTACGTCGAGAAATGCCACGTTGACCGCGACGACAACGCCGTCGTCCTGGTCAACAAGGAACGCGCCGTCCGTGTCCCCGCCGCGTTCGTCGCCACCGTCCTGCTCGGTCCCGGAACCCGCATCACCAGCGCCGCCGTGCGCCTGCTCGCCGACTCCGGCACCGCCCTGTGCTGGGTCGGCGACCGCGGCGTACGCATGTACGCCGCAGGACTCGGACCCAGCCGCGGCGCCGGCCTGCTCATGCGCCAGGCTTACCTCGTCACCCGCACCAGCGAACGCCTTGACGTCGCCCGCCGCATGTACGCCAAACGCTTCCCCGACGACGACGTCACCACCGCCACCATGCAACAACTCCGCGGCCGGGAAGGCGCCCGCATCAAAAAGATCTACCGCGATCATGCCACCCGCACCGGCGTCACCTGGAACAAACGCGTCTACACCCACGGCGACCCCTTTGCCGACAGCGACGACATCAACCGGCTCCTGTCCGCCGGACACAGCTGCCTCTACGGCATCTGCCACGCCGCCATCGTCGGCATCGGCGCCAGCCCCGCCCTCGGATTCGTCCACACCGGAGCCGCCACCTCCTTCGTCCTCGACATCGCCGACCTGTACAAAGCCGACTACACCATTCCCCTCGCCTTCGACCTCGCCGCCGCCGGCCTCACCGACGAGCGCGACATCCGCACCGCCTTCCGCGACAAAGTCGCTGACGGGCACCTCATGGCCCGCATCATCCACGACATCAAAGACCTCCTCATCGAGGAAGGAACCCGAGATAACGACGAGGACGCACTCCACTTGTGGGACGAGCTCGACGGCCACGTCCCCGGCGGCGTCAACTGGGCCGCCGACCTCGCCGACCAGACCGACGACACCACCATCCTCGGTGTCACCGGACCCGACACCGACCAGCCACCCCCACCCTGGTGACCGTCATCGTCCTCATCGCCACCGCCGACGGCCTCCGCGGCCACCTCACCCGCTGGATGATCGAAATCTCGGCGGGCGTCTTCGTCGGCAACCCCAGCGCCCGCGTCCGCGACCGGCTCTGGACCCTGCTCTCCCAACGCGTCGGTGACGGCCAAGCCATCATGATCGAACCAGCCACGAACGAACAAGGCTGGGCCGCCCGCACCGCCGGCCGCAACCGCACCCAGCCCGTCGACTACGACGGACTGATACTGTTTGCCCGATCTCGCCGATAAACCCGCAGGTCAGCAAGTGTCGTCCCCGCACGCGCGGGGATCTTCCTGCGACTGGGACGCCACTTGGCGGAACTGGATTGTCGTCCCCGCACGCGCGGGGATCTTCCCCCGATCTCCGTGTTGTAGGCGTGGCGCAGCGAGTCGTCCCCGCACGCGCGGGGATCTTCCTGGGACGTCGACGGCGAGAAACTCGCCGCCAAGGTCGTCCCCGCACGCGCGGGGATCTTCCCGTCGCACTCTTGCCGCAGCCCGCTCCGGCCTGGTCGTCCCCGCACGCGCGGGGATCTTCCCCGTTATCTACCGGAGGAGGTGCGGCGGTGAGCGTCGTCCCCGCACGCGCGGGGATCTTCCCCGGGTGCTGGCCCGGATCCCGATCGTGCGCCGGTCGTCCCCGCACGCGCGGGGATCTTCCCCGCGGGGAGTCGATTTTCCTCCCGTCGGAGAGGTCGTCCCCGCACGCGCGGGGATCTTCCGTGGGCTGGCCCCAGAACCACCGGGCGACCGCGGTCGTCCCCGCACGCGCGGGGATCTTCCGGCGGCGCGCGCGGAGCGGCTCGCCCGGCTCGAGTCGTCCCCGCACGCGCGGGGATCTTCCCCCCTCCCACGGCACCTGGGCCCCCACCTGACAGTCGTCCCCGCACGCGCGGGGATCTTCCGGCCCTGCTCGCCGGCGACAGCACCCGGGCCGCGTCGTCCCCGCACGCGCGGGGATCTTCCCTCGGCCCAGCCCATCCGTTCGATGGCGCACCGGTCGTCCCCGCACGCGCGGGGATCTTCCGTGCAGACAACCCGCCGTAGTTCACGCTGGGTTGTCGTCCCCGCACGCGCGGGGATCTTCCCTCACGGGTGGGCCACCACCAGCCGGCGAGGTTGTCGTCCCCGCACGCGCGGGGATCTTCCCGACTACCACTGCAAGGGCATGTCGTTTTCGCCGTCGTCCCCGCACGCGCGGGGATCTTCCCGTGGGCGAATATCTGGAGTTGACCGCCTGGCAGTCGTCCCCGCACGCGCGGGGATCTTCCGTATGGGGCGTCAGGTAGCACGTTCGGCGGAGAGTCGTCCCCGCACGCGCGGGGATCTTCCTAGCTGGGGCCTGTGGGGAATCGATGGGCGCGCGTCGTCCCCGCACGCGCGGGGATCTTCCTTCGACGGGCTGGTGGCAGACGACGCAGATAGCGTCGTCCCCGCACGCGCGGGGATCTTCCTTCGACGGGCTGGTGGCAGACGACGCAGATAGCGTCGTCCCCGCA
>NZ_CDWWXA010000008.1:3236-73523 GCF_977971845.1 Frankia sp. CeCAU1
CGCGCGGGGATCTTCCGGTGAGCAGGGGAGCCGGGTCAGTCGCTCTCGACGAGGACCACCTCGGAGGGGATGTTGCCCCGGGTGGCCACGGAGTATGGGCACAGGGCGTGCGCGGCCTCCAGAATCTCCTGGGCGCTCGCCCGCTCGATGCCGGGGATCTGTGCCTCGATCCGCGTGCTCAGCCCCAGGCTGCCGTTGTCGTTCCTGATCAGCCCGACGGTCACGGAGACCGCCGAGTCCTTAATATCGATCTTCTTCCCGCGCGCGATGGCCTTGAGCGCGCCATGGAAGCACGCCGCGTAACCGGTGGCGAACAACTGTTCCGGGTTCGTGCCCGGTCCGTCGTCACCACCGAGGCCCTTCGGGGCGGAGAGCTGGAGGTCGACCCGGTTGTCGCTGGACACCACCCGTCCGTCGCGTCCACCCCAGGCGGTCGAGGTGGCGGAGTAGATCGTGTTCGCCATGGTTGCCTCCGTGCATCAGGTGTTGCCGAAGCTCCGGAGAGCCTGTGACATTTATGCAACCAAACTGGTGCCCTAAAAACTTCGCGGCCCACACCTTCGATTCCCGCCTAGCCTGAGCGGACGGCGGAGGAGAAGACCGGCGAGCTCGACCGACCGCGACGGGGACGGCCCCGGGATACGACGATCGACACTCGCGTGATCTCCGCCGCAGTCGCCGAGTTGGCCGAGCACGGCGTCGGCGGGTTTCGCGGGTTCCACCGGTCCTGCACGCTGCCCTCCGATGGCTGCCCTCCCATGGGCAGCGTGCGGGCGATATCTCCAGGCGGTACGGGATTCCCAGGCGGTACGGGGCCGTGCTCAGGTGACGATGCCCCACCCGGGCAAGAGCGATATGAGCTGACGATCAACCAGCTCGGGCAGGGTCCATCGGCTTTGGCCGCCCGTGCCCACGCTGCCCGTCTCCGGACGATGGTTGACGGTTCTGCCGGTCACCTGGCCTGGTGCTGGTGGCCGGATTGCCCCTTCGCCGTTGATGGGCACGGTGGGGACGGTCAGTGGAAGGTCGAGGGACGGTCGGTCGACGGTGCTCCACACAGCCCGGGGTGGGAGAACGACGGCGGTTTCGTCGGTCACCGTCGTGGGTGCTGGTGAGCGGATTCATCGCTTATCGCCTCGGGGCAGTGCGACCCGAGCGGGCTCTGCACCGCGCCCGCGGACTTATCCACAGGGTGGGTGCGTCGCCATGGGCAGCGGGCGGCGACGTTTTCCACATCAGCTACCCGATCAGCTACCGGATCAGCCACCTGACGGTCCCCACAGATGGGCAGGGTGTGCTCGGGCGCACGGTTGTCCACAGGCCCTGCCGTGAGCCGGGCCCTGCCGTGAGCCGGGGACGGGTTATCCGAACCGAGCCGCGCGCATCTCGCAGATGTCGGTGACCGGCGGCGGGTGCGGGGCGAAGCGCTGCGCGACCCAGGCGGTGAGGTCGGCCATCGATGCGCCGAGGACGGTGCCGTGGTCCGCGTCGGGGTAACGCCGGTAGTCCACGGTCGTGCCCTTCCGGCACAGCCCGGTGACCACGCTGTCGGTCACCGGGCGTCGGATCACCAGGTCGAGGTCGCCCTGGAGAACGAGGGTCGGAGCCATCTTCCGCAGGGCCACCTCTCGTTGCCGGGCGAATCCGGCTGCGAATGGCTGATGATCCAGTGGATTGACGGTAAAGGCGGTGTTGACGGACGTACCGATGCTTGCCCTGATGAGGTCGGTGGCGCAGCGGTCGCGGGCGATCGACAGCAGTCGCCGGCCGGTCGGGGTGAGTACCCGGTCCAGGTTGATCGTCCGGTCCTCGACGGACAGCCCGATCATCGCCAGCAGGACATAGGCGACCCCGTCGGCATTGTGCTGCAAGGTGGCGAGGGATGCCGGCAGGTCGGCCAGGGGAGCGGTTGCGACGACTCCCCGGATCCGTAGCTCGGGTGCGTAGGCGGCGGCAATCGCTCCGGCGGCCAACACCGCCTGGCCGCCCTGCGAATAGCCCCAGAGGACGACGTCGCGACCGGCACCGGTTGCCTTGAGGGCGGCGGCGGCGCGCGCCGCGTCAAGCACGGCCCTGCCCTCCGGCTCGGCAACATAGATCGCGTGTTCGCCGGGACTCCCCAGCCCCGGATAGTCTGTGAGGGCCACGACATAACCGGCCCGGACGAGCGGAAAAGTCGAGGCGGCGGCGATCAGCGCGGGTCGTGCCGCCGACGGTGCACAGGAATCCTTGAGGCCCGTGGTGCCATGCCCGAACGCGACGATTCTTCGGCCGCCCGGCGGAACCGGAACGTTCTCCTCCGGGGCCAGGATTATCCCGGACACCGGAATGTCGACGCCCGACGTCGCGTGGGATCGGTACATCACCCGCCACGCCCGGATGCCGGTCGGGGCCGGCGCGACCACCTGACTGGACAGAATTTCCCCGCGGGTTCCCGGTGGTAACGATGCACCTCGCTCATCGGGTCCGCCGGCACTGATTGCGGGGGATGATCCGTCGTTGCCATCCCGTTTTCCGCAGGCCGCGAGGGGCAGCAGCCCGAGCAGGAGCCCGAGCAGAAGCAGGACCATGAGCAGCGGGGTACGGACCGGGCGGGAAGGGCATCGGTGCGCCCCGACAGGGGTGGCCCCCGCAGCCGGTCGTGTCGGTCTCCCCGACCGCGCTGACCGCGCTGACCGCATCGGCCGGGAGCGCGGGGGCCGTGGCGTTAACGCATCCGGCCAGGCCGGCGGATCACTCGGATCACTCGGATCACTCGGGACAACAGGCCGCTGATCCTGGCTTGGCCGCCGATAACGCACGAATTAAGCCTAATGAGGCACATCCGGCCATCGACGTCGGCGGTCCACCTGGGCCGGCCAGATCTTGACTGGCGGCGGATCGCTGCACTGGACAATTTGGGAACCCATGATCGGGCACCTATGGTGGGGAACCTATGAGGGACGTACCGAGCGCACCCGGGCATGCCGCAACCTGCCGGGACGCGCCCGGGACATGCCTGGGACGTGCCCGGGACGCCGGGGAGCCACTCTTGCGGGTGCCCGGTGGGAGACGGGAGAGCGCTCGATACCCTTACGGTGTCCTCGGGCGGGTGCGGTGGCGGTCCCTCGACGGTTGCCGCGGTCTCACGGACGTGTCCAACCCGTCGTCAAAGCCTGTCGGAGGCCCGCGATAGTGAATGCATTCGCGTCGAACACCCTCGCTCTCGGCCCTGGCGTCCTCAGCGCGGACAGCTTGGCCAAAGCGGGCCTGGCTGTCGTTCTGCTGATCGTCTTCGCGGAGTCCGGTCTACTGGTCGGGTTCTTCCTCCCGGGTGACTCCGTGCTGTTCACCGTGGGTATGCTGATCGCCCGCGACGAGCTTTCCACCCCGCTTCCGGTGGCGGCTGTCCTGATCGGGCTCGCCGCGGTGGCTGGCGACCAGGTTGGCTACCTAATTGGTCGAAGAGTTGGTCCGGCGTTGTTCCGACGCCCCGACTCGCGGCTGTTCAAACAGGAGTACGTCGAGCAGGCACACGAGTTCTTCGAGAAGTACGGGCCGCGGTCCATCATCCTGGCGCGGTTTGTTCCCGTGGTCCGCACCTTCACTCCGGTTATCGCCGGCGTGAGCCGGATGAACTACCGCCTCTTCATCACCTACAACATCGTGGGCGGGGTGGTCTGGGGTTGCGGCATCACGGTTCTGGGTTTCTACCTCGGCAAGATAGACTTTGTACGGAACAACATTGAGCCGATGTTGATTCTGATTGTCGTCGTCTCGGTGCTTCCCATTGCTTTCGAATTTCTCCGGGCCCGCCGTAGGAAGCGGGCCGGGAACGGTACCGTGCGGGAGGGCTCCGCTGGATTCGGCGGGAGTGCCCCGGTCGCCGACGAGGCTGAGACCTTCGCGGTACGGCCACGCCGCAGCGGCGGGCGTCACTCGGTCGCCCATCAACGTCAGACCCCGGGACTGACCGAGGCTGATCGAGACGACCGAGGCTGATCGAGACGACCGAGGCCGATCGGGATACCCCGATGGTCATCGTGGCCGCGCGAACGGTTACCTGTGATGCGGGCCAAGTCGCGAGGACAGGTCCCGGCGGGCTCCGCACCGATACGGGGGGAGTCGGCGAGACGCCCGCCGGGACCCGTCAACCGTATCGGGTCAACGGGTCATTGTCGCCTCTCCTCGTCACCCAAAGGTGGGAACAGTCGCTGGTCGCACACCGAAAGCATCGTTTGTATGACGATCGTCTCACTATTGATGGGTGGTGCCGTGGCCTTGGGGACCATCGAGCGATCGCGGCAATCGAGCTGGTCACGGTCGGTGCAGTCTGCTGGTCACCGTCACCGCAGCCGGGTGACCGCCGCCGGACTCGCAAGGCGTCCGGACTCGCAAGGCGTCCGGACTCGCAAGGCGTCCGGACTCGCAAGGCGTCCGGACTCACAAGGCGTCCGGCCCGCGTTCCCCCGTGCGGACGCGGGCGATGGCGTCGACGGGAAGGACCCAGATCTTGCCGGCTCCGCTGGCCGCCGATCCGCCCGATCTCAGGATCACCTCGATGACGTCCTCGACGTCGCAGTCCGCGACGACGCACTCGACCCGCACGGCGCTCACCGACTCATCGTGGAAGGTCTGCCCGCGATACGTCTGGGTACGCCACAGTTCGATGCCGAATCCGGTCACCTGGCTGACCGTCATACCCTGAATACCGAAGGTCTCAAGGGCGGTGCGTACGTCATCGATGCGATGTGGACGCAGGATGGCGGTGACCAGTCTCACCGGGACCTCACCAGGTTGTCTGGAACCGCATGCCGACGGCCCGGCGCACCTTCGGGATGAGGTTTCATCGCGGAGAAGCGTAGAGCCGGCAAGCGACGGTTCCGTCTCGGGAATGTCATCGAATGGCGTAACGGAAGGAATGGTAGATGTCCCTGCTCGACCGCGGTACACCCCCCGACCCGTTCGACGTGCTGCCCGCCAAACCGCTGTTCACCGTGACCAGTACGGACCTCGTCGACGGTGGAGTCGTTCCGTCCGATCAGGTGCACACCAGCGCCGGGGGCGCCGACATCTCCCCACAGCTGGCCTGGTCCGGTCAGCCCGCCGAGACCAGGAGCTTCGTCGTCACCTGCTACGACCCGGACGCGCCCACCGGCAGCGGATTCTGGCACTGGGTCCTGGTGGACATCCCCGCGGCGGCGACCGAACTTCCTCGCGGCGCGGGCAGCGGCGACTTCACCGGCCTGCCCGCCGGCGCGTATCACGTGCGCAGCGACTGGGGCTCCAAGGCGTATGGCGGGGCCGCGCCGCCGCAGGGCGACGTACCGCACCGGTACATCTTCACCGTCCACGCGGTCGACGTGCCGAAACTAGAGATCAACGACGAGGTCTCACCGGCCGTCGTTGGCTTCAACCTCACCTTCCACACTCTCGCCCGGGCCGTGCTGCGGGTGACCTTCCAACGCTGACGCGGGGCCGCCCTGCCGGCGCGGCGAGATCCCCGGGGATCGTCCCTGGGGATCCCCGTCCCCGGGGATCGTCAGCCGGTGGAGCTGGGACTGGGCTCCACGGGCGGGTAGCCGAACCCGCCCGTGAGGTCGGCGGCCCGTGGGACGGCCGGCCCGCCGGCGAGCTCCCGGTCGCCGAGGAGTTCGTCGGCCATCCGGCGCAGCCGGCCGGGACCGAGATCCGGCGGGTCCAGCTCGGCCGGATCCAGATCGTCGGGGGTCAGGTTGGTGTCGTCGACCTCGCCGTGCATCTTCGAGCCGTTGAGCACCACGGGGATCTCCAGGTCGCCGACGACGTGCTCGACGTAGAAGGCGCGGGCGCCGATCAGCCACAGGGCGTAGCCCGGGTCGAGCCTGGGGAGCAGGTCGGCGGCGACGTCGGTGAGCCCGAGCGCGGCCTGCGTGTCGGCGATCTGATCGGACGCCTGCTTGTAGAGGATCCGGATCGCGGTTTCGGCGAGCAGGCCTTTGGCGATCTCCACCGAGTCCGGCGAGGCGGACAGCAGGTCGGAGATGCGGTGGGCGACGATCGCGTTCGCGCATCCCCACTGTCGGGCGAGCTTCTGCTGGGCGGACAGCCGGCGGACGAGGCCGGCGAACCGCATCAGCCGCCAGCACTCGTCGTAGACGACGTAGCGCTGCACGCCGTCCTGGCGCATGAGTGCCGCTTCCATCCACGCCTGCGCGCAGGTCATGATCAGAGCGATCATCTCATCGCTGCCCTGGACCCGCTCCAGGTTCAGCACGGCGATCGGACGGTCGAAGTCCAGGGGAGAGGTGGTCGGCCCGTCGAACAGACCGCCCAGCGCGCCGTGTGTGAGCCGGCGCAGGGTCAGCGTGGCATCCCGGGAGGCGTCGCGCAGCTCGGTCGCGGTCATCGGGAGGTTGACACAGTCCTCCTCGGTTGGATCCGTCATCGCCTCCAGCACGTGCGGCAGGATCGGGGTTGCCCACCGGTCCGGGGACGCCCCGGTGATCTGCCGGGTCACGACGTCGAGAGCCAGGTCGACCGCGGTGTGCTCGGCCGGGGTGAGCGGCACCCCCTTCGCCGTCTCGATCAGGGACGACAGCAGCGCCGAACGAGCCCGCTTCACCTCACGGGCCCAGTCCTCGTCGGCGATGCCCATCGGACGGGGTGGGGCGTCGAGCGGGTTCAGCCGGGTGGCCATGCCGGGCCCGATGTAGGTGGGCTCACAGCCGAGGCGCCGAGCCAGCCGCGTGTACTCGCCCTTCGGGTCACAGGGTACGGCGGCCTGGTAGCCGAACGCCGCCCCTCGCGAGATCAGCGTCTTCAGCAGCGCCGACTTGCGGGAGCCGACCGCGCCGAACACGGCGAAGTTCGGATTCTCGATGACCTGCTGGCGGTACAGCTCGAAGACGTCGAAGTCGAACGAGTTCCCCGACCAGACGTGCCGACCGATGTACATGCCGGGCGCGGCCAGGCCGGAGTCGACGACGAACGGGTAGATGCCGGCGATCTGCGCCGTCGTCTCCATGTGCGCGGGAAGCCGCAGCTTGTGGAACGTCCGCCCGCCGAACGGCCCGAACAGCCGTGGCGGCTGTGCGCCCCGGCGCAGGGCTATCTGGGCCCGGCGCATCGCAGCCTTCTCGGTGGCCGCCGCGGCCCGTTCCGCGCGCCGGCTGCGCCGGGGGGGCTCCGCGGATAGGCGTCCCTCGCGCCGCCGCCGCGGACCGCCGCCGAGGTCCACATAGCCCTCGGCATCGCGTCCCGGGTCGTGGGAGGTGGCCTCGTAGTCCGCCGCCTCGTAGCCGTCGGGGTCGTAACCGGTCTCGTCGTAGCTGGGCGGGTCGTCGAAGTCGCCGTCGTCGAAGTCGCCGTCGGGGCCGCCGGGGCTGCTGTCGGCGCGCTCGGGGTGACCGGCCACGGCTTCACCGGCTGGATAGCCGGCCGGCACGTAACCGCCCACCGCATGGCCGTTGGCCGCATAGCCGTTACTCAGCTGGCCATTGCCTGGCTGGCCATTGCCTGGCTGGCCATGGCTCGTGTTGCTGCTACCCGGATAGCCGCCGGTCGGGTAGCCGGTCGGGACCGGGTACCCGCGCGCCGAGGCGTCGTCGTGTGCTGAGCTCACGAAACCCCCACCGCCAACGGTAGCGCTCCGACGCTGAAGCCCTGATCCTGCTCGCCGACGAGACGCACCATCTCCAACCGGCTGCGTGAGGCCAGCGTTTCGGCCTCACCGCAGGCGTCGGCGAGCCCGTCGAGGTCGTCGGCGGAGACCGTGACGAAGCCGTGGAAGCGGAAGGCGCCGAATCCGGCGATCAGCTCCTGCTCGCGGCGTTCGACCTCGTCGGCCTCGGCCACGTCGCGCTGGGTGGTGACCTTCCCGACCTTGTCCCGCATCTGCTGTTCACCGAGGTGCGCCATCCGCCGTCGGTTCACCGCCTTCTCCGCCTTCCGTCCGGGCAGCGGCTCGACCATCAGTGAAACCGTCCGCCGACAGGTCGTCTCCATCAGCAGCGGAGCGAGGAACGCGGCGGGGGAGGGCACACGCGGCCAGCCATTGATCCAGTACGTCGTGTGGAAGCCAGAGTCGGTGCGGTAGTGGTCCCAGGCGGTGACGGCCCGGACCGGGCCTGCGACCGCCGGGTCGATGCCGGACGCCAACCCCTTCAGGCCCCCGGCGAGGTCCGTACTCGCACCACCCCGCGCGTCAATCATCTCGATCGAGTACGGATCGTAGGTGGTGCGGATGACCGCGGCGAGCGCCCGTGGCGGCAGCCATCCGACCGTGTTGATGGACGCACGGGCGAGAGCCGCCTCCATCGTGCGCAGTTCGCCGAGCAGGACGGCGCAGGCCGCCTGGTCACCGCCCCCGGCCCGCTGGATCGCGCGCCGGGCGTCCCTGGTCCGAAGCTGGAACGAGAGGTAGGTCTCGTGTCGCTGCGCCACCGGACCCGCCGCGTCGATGACCTGCTGGTAGGCGTCGGCGGCCCAGGAGTCGTCGTGATGCCCGCGGACCCGCCAGTGCCGCTGAAGCTGGTCGCCGGAGTCGGGCAGCGTGCGTTCCAACCACTGGATGCGCGACAGTTTGCCGCCCCCGGCGGTCAGCCCGGCCAGCAGTTCCCCCCAGGCGTCCACCCTGGCCTGCTGGTCACCGGACTCCAGCAGGGCGAACTGGCTACCCTGCACCTGCAGGACGGCGGTGTAGGTCTGCTGCTTGGCATCCTTTACCACCGCCACGTACCGGCCGCCGCCGACCGGTACGGACAACATCACCAGCGACGACAGCGGCCCCGGGAGGACCGTTCGGCTGAGCTGGTCCTCCCCGGCGCCCAGCCGGAAGAACGCGCCACGGAACACCGTTTCGCCCGTCACCTTCTGCATCGTGAAGCCGAAGAGGATCGGCACCCACTGGTCGAGATTACGATCCTCCACCCGGACGAACGCAACAAACAGGAGCGTTACTCCCACCAGTACCCAGAGTGGGATGAACAGGAGCGGAGAGCGAAGTGCCCCGAGCACACACAGCATCACGCCGATCATCAGGCCGAGCTGCGGCCAGCGCATGCCCAGCATGACTCCGCCGCGTTCCAGCGGTCCGAAGCGGTAACTGCGTTCCGCGATCATCGCTACCTCGCTACCTCGCTACCTCGCCACCTCGCTACCTCGCCACTCAACTACTCACGTGCCGCCGGTGCGGGACGGCGGCACCGCCGCCGTCATCTTCGGAGGCCGGGACGCCGGCGGGGGCACGGGTACCCGCCTCGTGCCCTGACCGGTCCCGCGTGCCCCGCCCGTGACGGAACCCGGGCGCATCGTCCTCGTGGCGCCGACCGGCCTGGAATTGCTGCCGACCGTGACCGTCGCCCTGGTGGGGGTGGCGGCTCTTGCCGGTTGCCGGGTACTGCCACCGCCGGCCCGGGGCCGGCCGGCCGTCGAGCCGCGCACCGCGGCCGTGGCGGCACCCGTCCGGGATGACGTGCCCGCCGGAGCGCCGAGGCCGCTGCCACGACCGGTCCGTAGCCCGGCTGGCCGGGGCAGCGCGGGCTCGCCACCGACGCCACCGACGTCGCCGAGCATGCCGCGGTTGCGGGTCTGCAGCCGTGCGCCGATTCCGCGGAAAGTCTCCCGCGACGTCGATCCCAGCAACGCACCCGCCCCTTGGCCGAACGACGCCGCACTGCGCCGACCTGCCGAACCGACGGCGCGCATCAGGTGGATGTCGGCGAATCCCATCAGATGCAGCAGGACGAAGGGAGCGAACACCGCCGCAATCATCACCACGGCCCCGCCGAGGATCGTCAGTGTCTGATCGACTGTGGAGCCGCTCGAGTCGCTTGCCACACCGGCACCGAGTGTGAAAATCGCGTAAATAACCGGCTTCGCGAAAATCAGCGCCAAGAGGATCTCGGTCGCCCGCTTGATCCAGGCGCTCGTGGACATCGTCGGCTGCCCGGCCAGATACACCGGGATGAACACCGCCATCACGATGATCGCGACCTTGCGGATGTACAGCACCACGAAGAGCGCAAACGAGAACAACGCCACCAGCAGCGACAGCACGATGTCGAGTGCGAAGTTCCCCTGCTCCGGTAGGGCCCGCAGCTGGGTTACCAGGGCCGAGCCGAGTGGCTTCCCGTCACCGAAGGCGTCGGCGATCCCGTCCGAGGCGGTGAGCACCATCTGTAGCAGGGTGAGTGCGACGAACGAGCCGAGGATCGCGGTGCCGGTGGAGGCGAGCGCGCGTGCGAAGATGTGAGGATCACCGCGCACGGCGCCCATGATGCAGGCGCAGATGAACAGGCCGGTGACGATCAGGACCGCCACCCCAAACGCGATGTTGTAGTTCTGGACGACGTAGTCGGCATTCAGGTTGATGGTCGTCTTCTGCGCCGCGAAGCTGAATACGGAGCTGGACAGGTCCGCCGCCATGCCGCAGAAGGCCTTGCCCGTCGAGTTGAAGTACGCATCCGCACTCCCCGCTATCGCATCCTTGATAGCACCGAGTGGATTGGGGTTGAAGGCCAGGATAATACTGCCTTCGCCTGTACCGCCGGACGTCATGAGACCGCTCCGATCAGAAGGAAACTCCGAAATTCCTCGGACCTCTGCTCAACGGGATCAGGACCATCCGGGCCATCGACGGCGTCAGAAAGTTTCCAATCTGTGCCATTCCAGCTCACCGTACAGAGGTCGGTTCCCCAGAAGTTGCGAGGCTTGTAGTTCGGCGATCCACCAATTATTCCGGCACTTGCATTGGACCAGATATATACTTTTGCCTCGTTGGGATTAAATTTTTCAATCTTATATCCGAGGGTTCGATAAATCAATTGAAAGTTCGGGGAATCTATGGATGTAACCCCGAAATTTTTTGCTGTCCTATTATTGACATCGATAAGAAGTTGGCTGAGCCGATTGGCGGTCGAGGGGTCTGCTATTGATTTAAAAATTTGCTTGAGGCGCGTGGGCTCGCGATTGATAGTTTTTCCGTATGCAGAAACGTAGTTGGCGCAGGCGCTGACGGCGCCGGCTTCGGTGTGGGGGTAGCCGACCGGGATACCGAACTCGTTGATCCGGGTGGGGACACCGGGGACTGAGGTGGGGTCGGCGGTGTTGGCCGGTTGGCTGGACGGTTTCGGCGAGGGGACCAGCGTCGGCGTCACTCCGGGCGGGGTAGCGCTCGGAGAAGTCTGCGGCGCGACGGACGCGGTATCCGGGCCATTCGAACCATTGTCTGGAACCACGTAACGGCCGATGACCAATCCGCCGATCACACTCACCGTGCCAGTGGTCACGATGATGATGATCAGGCGTCTGGCCGCCCACTCCACAAGACTTACCAACGCCCACTCCCCTCACAAGACGGCACGGTCATCATCGCAATGTCCGCCCGCTGGTATCCGGGGAACAGGTCAGAAGAGCGTTGACGATGGGTCATGGACCACGCCGGGGTCAACGGCAACGGTGAGCTCGACGGCGGGTTGACGCTGGCCAGCCGGGTTAGGGTCGGGTGCGGTGGCCGTTGCACCGGTGGCAAGGAAGAAGTTGACGAAGGCTGCCGCGGCACCGACGAGGAATGCGAGACCGAAGCCCGCGATCACACCGCTCTTGCCGACCATCGACGCGCGCTCGAGGCCCATCCGCTCGCCGAGTGCCCATGCGATACCACCCAGTAGCACAGCGGCGACCGCAGCGATCACCGCATAGGCTGCCAGGCCGTTGACCAGGTCTTTCAGAGCATTGATGCCAGGCGCCTTGGAGTCATCCGGTTTGACCTGTACCTCAGCGAGGACAACGGTCGCCTTGACGGCGGCGGCGTCCAGGATCATCTCGGTTCCTTTCCCACAGGCGGGGGGCCGCCCGGCCGATCCGGTCCGGCGATCCTTGTGGGTGCCGTTGGTGACCGTAGGTCGCCAAATGATACGCCCTGCGCCGCAGGGTGATCCTCGGTAGCCGCTCGTGGGCCGCCGGAAGCGCCAGAATCTGCACGGGCGGTGACCGCTTCCACGGCGCCGCCGGCCGCAGCCCCCGGCTGATCGACAGCGCCCGCAGCGGCCGTGGCCTCGGCTTTCGCGAGAGTGAACAGGGCTTCCACGGCGGCCGCGGCCAGCTGGAGGTAGGCGCGGCGAGTACGTCGGCGTAGTCGAGGAATCCGCACCGGAGTATGCCTGCTGGGGTCGAGCCGGGCGTCGTACGGGATTCGGATCAGCGTGTCGACCTGCCGCCCGAGCCGGGCCGCCGCCGCGCGGGTCCGGGGCGAGGGACGGCCCCGGCGCGGCGCAATCATGGCTGCCACGATCATCGGCCCGCCGTGTCTGGCTGAGCCACCACCCGCCGCGTCCCGCAACGTACGCAGTCCGGTGAGTGTCGCCTCCAGATCGGCGGCGGTCGCGAGTGTGACGAGGATGATGAGGTCCGCGGCCTGGACCGCCGCAGGCGTCAGCGGTGCCTTGGCCGGCGCGTCGACCAGCACCAGTGGATAGGAATGCGCGAGCAGGCCGAGCACGGACCGCAGTCCGGTCGGGGCGACGGTGTCGTCCGCGGGGACGACGGCGGCCGCCTCGTCGCCGGAACCGCCGCCGCCGTGCCGGTCGGATCCTCCGCCAACACCGCGTCGCACGGGAAGCACGTCGAGGTCCCTGGTGCTGCCTGCGGGACGACCGCTGATCATCAGAGGTAGATCGGTCACCGTACTGTCGGAGGCTTGCCGGCGGGCGACGTCGGCGACCGTCGTCGTTCCGGCCGCGCCGACCCGGATCGCGAGCGGATCACCGCGTGGTTCGTCCTCGTCCTCGTCCTCGTCCTCGGTGCCGGCGCCCACAGGCGACGATGGCGCCGCCCCGGGAGACTCCCCCGGCCAGAGATCGACCGCGAGGACCGGCTGCGCCCGCACCCCGGCGAGGGTCAGCCCGACGACCCCGGCAAGGGTGGTGGTCCCGGAGTAGGGGAACAGCGAGGTCACCGCGATCCGCCACGAACCGGGCAACGGGATACGGGCCCGGTCGCGCAGAGAGAGCCGTACCGGGATCTCTTCCCATGGCTCGAGATCGCGCACGCCGGCCCACGGCTCCTGCCACGGCCACAGCCGACCGTCCGACGACGGCCGGCGACGCGAGACAGTCTGGCTGCCTGCCGCCGCGGCCTCGGGGGTGGATCGAGACGCCGGGGCCGGCTGCGGCTGCGGTTGCGCGGGGGGGAGCACTGGAGCCGTCGGCTGCTTCGTGTCCGCGGCTGGCGCGGCCGGCGCGGCCGGCGTGTAGCGGGCGACCGGCGGTGCGACCGGCACCGCGCAGACGTGGCCCGGGACGGACGATTCGGAGGGGACCGGATCGTCCGTGGGAGGGGCCTGCGCATCCCCGGGGCCGGTTACCTCGATCGGGCCGGTCGCGGCTGGCCGGCCGGCCGCGGTGGATGGAACGGGTGCCGTCGGCGGATCGGTCGGGCCGCTGATCGGCGCCGCATCCGTCGGCGCAGCCGGTGTCGGCCGCGGAGGCTGCGGACGGCGGGGCGCGGAGGCACGCGGCGGCCGGACGCGTGGCCCGTTCGGGGCAGGCAATGGCCCGGTCGGGTGTGGTGGTATCGCAGTTGGGTCGACACCGGCACCAGGACTCGCGGCCGGGCTGACGCCTCGGCCTGACGCGCTGCCACCCGGCGCGCTGCCACCCGGCGCGCTGCCACCCGAAGCGGTGTCCACCTCCCGCGAGGATTCCACCGCGCCCGGGGGGATCGGGGTCGAACCGCGGGGATCTGCCGGCCGGGCTGGACGGCGGGAGGGATCAGCCTGGTTACGGGGCGGAATCGCCGACGGGCGGCCGGCGCGCCGGGCAGCGGCGCCGCGGGTGCGTCGGGAGCTGGTGTCCGCGCCCGTGGTCGCCCGGCCCGGCCCGGCGCCGGGTGCCACGGTCCTGGCACCCGGCACCGATGGCGGTGTGTCGTCGGACGTGTTTGTACGGTCCGCACCCGAACGGGCCGCCGATGTCGCATCATCGAGGTGGAATGCCTCGCTCTGCCACGCTTCGTCGAGTGGCTGCGGCGAGCCCGTCCCGCCCCGCCGTCGATGCCGTCGGCGCCCGGATCGTGAATGGGGAGGTGACTCTACGTCTTCGGTGCCTGCTGCTTCGTCCCGTACATACTGATCGTCTCGTATGTACTGATCGTTCCGGATGGGCGGACCGTCGGGAGGGGAGACCGACGAGGGGATGCGGGCACCAATGAGCGAAACGGGCCGCGCGTCGCCTTCCTCACCGTACGGTGCCTGTGGCACATCGCTCACGCGCCGTCGACCTCCCGGCCTTCTAAGGTTAGCTAGTGCCAGTTAAGGTTACTTACTGTTATCTGCGCTCGGCTGCGGTCGGATCGATGTAACACGAGTCATTCGAGTATGACAAGCTCTGGTCGAAGCTACCCATCATGGGTGGGTCGGTGTACCTTCCGGAACCGGAGATGTGCCGTCCGGATTGAGGGGACGAACCGGCGGACGGTTGGCTGTGATCCGCGACGTGGCGGGCTGGGGGCGGCCTGGACGACACGGCACCGTGCGTGCGGCAGATGGGAAAGGAGCGTCGGTGGCGCAGGACGGCTTCTCGATGGCGACGCCTCGGCCATCCCAGCGCTCCGGCGCACCGCAGGGGGTGACGCCCGCGAAATCCCCGGTCGGCTCGGCCCCGGCCCGGTCTGCTCCGGCGGCATCCGGCCGGGTCCGTACGGCCTCGGCCCGCTCGACCGGCATGTCACCGACCGTCGCATCCCGCAGCACACCGGCGCCCGCCGCCGCGGCGCCTCCGCTCGCGCCCCCTCCGCTCGCGCCGACGTCGGCCGGTGGCGTGCCGTCCCGACCCTCCGACGACGACGAAGTGCTCACCGTTGACGAACTGGTCGCCTGGTTGCGGTTGTCGGAGAGCACCGTCCTCAAGCTGCTTTCGGAACGGGCCATCCCGGCTCGCAAGGTCGGTCACCAGTGGCGGGTGCGTCGGGGGCGGGTACGGGACTGGCTGGACGGTCGGGAATGAGCGCTCTCATCCCGGTGCCGCCTCGCTCCGGCCGGCCGCGGTGAGGCCCCGCCCCTGGCTGGCCGTCGGGCTGCTGCTCACCGTGGTCACCGTGGCCGGATGCGGCGTGTCGGGTAGTACTGCCGATCCGTCTCCCGCCCCGTCCGCCACCACGGGGCCACCGCCCGGGGCGAGTCAGGCGCCGGGTCCGCCGCTGGCCACCGCGTCCGCGCCACCCACCGGCGAGGTGGACCGGAAGGACCCGGCGGCGGTAGCCGCCGACTGCTTCACACGCTGGCAGTCCTTCGACGCCCGGACGGACCCCGGCCCGGCAGCCGGTGTCGAGCGGGCCCGCGACTGCCTGACCGAGGACTTCGCGGCCAGCCTGGGCGCCGGGGGGTCCGGAACCGCTGCCGGCGGGGACGGTCAGGCGTGGCAGGAGGTGCGCGCCGCGGGCACCCACTCGCGGGTGACCGTGCTGGCGACCACGCCCCTGGGCGGGATCGACACGACGGCCACCGGTCGGGTGGTGCTTCAGCTGAACGTGCGCCGCGAGACGGCGGCGGGCGCCGCCGCCCCGGTGGTTACACTGTCCACCCCCGCGCTCACCCTCCTGCGCCAGACCGACGGGACGTGGCGGGTCGCCGGTGCGGATCTGTCGAGCGTCGCCGGTGACGCACCGGGCCGGTGAGGCGTGATGGCCCGCGGCTTCACCCGTAAGCGTTCCCGCTGGCTGGTCTGGACGGGGGCGGGCATGGCCCTCGTCGTCGGCGGCATCGTCATGCTGGTCGCCGTCCTCATTCTGATCATCGCCGGTCCCTTCATCCAGGATCAGGGCGGGGGTAACCGGACCATCAGGAACTCCGACGGCATCCCGGCCGAGTACCTGCAGACGATCATTGATGCGGCGAACGCGGCCGGGTGCGCCGAGGTGACTCCCGCCCTGCTGGCCGCCCAGTTACATCAGGAGTCGGGTTTCAACCCGCGGGCCCGGTCACCCGTGGGCGCGATGGGGATCGCCCAGTTCATGCCCGGGACGTGGGCCTCCCACGGGCAGGGCGATGTGTGGAACCCGGCCGACGCGATCCCCGCGGCGGCCCGGTACGACTGCGCGGTGGCGGCCTCGGTCGCCTCCGTGTCCGGCGCGGCCCAGGAGAAGATGCTGGCCGCGTACAACGCGGGAGCGGGCGCGGTGCTCGCCTTCGCCGGTATTCCGCCGTACACCGAGACGCGTAACTACGTCCGCACGATCCTCGCGCAGGCACAGGTGTACGGTGACGCCTTGGAGCTCGGCGTCGACATCCCCGCAGGTTCGGTCGCCCCGATGGTCGCCTTCATGCGGTCGCAGATCGGCAAGCCCTACGTCTGGGGTGCGACCGGTCCCGACGCCTGGGACTGCTCGTCGCTGGTCCGGGAGGCGTATCGCCGTATCGGCATCGAGCTCCCCCGCGTGACGACCGACCAGCTGCGGTTCGGCCCGCAGGTCGCGGGCGTCGATCCGCAGCCGGGGGACTTACTGTTCATCCCGGGCACCGACGGCACCGCCGAGGCGCCGGGCCATGTCGGGATGTACATCGGCGACGGCCGGGTCATCGCGGCCAAGGGAGCGCGGTGGGGGGTCGTCGAATCCGACATCTCGGACTGGAGTGGGACCGTGGCCGTGACCAGGCCGCTGGCTAGGCAGCGTTCCTGACCCGGATTTCCTGCTCCGGGCACTCCGGGTGCGCCGTTGCTCCGCTCAGGTAGCCGCCTGGGACACGAAGGTGGACAGTCCGTCGGCCACGCCACCGAGCGCACCGACGGCGCTGTGCACCACATCGGCGGCGTTACCCGGTGCTGTCACCGCGAAGAACAGGGCGAACAGCCCGACGCCATACGGCCAGAAGATTTTTTTCATCGAGGACCTCACAGAAAACCCAGTCGACACGGCCAGACGGACACCAACGTCGGTGCGCTACCGACAGCATGTGTGTACTCACCTTGAGTAGTCGCTGCAAGATGAATCGCCGGAGCGGCGAGTGAACTGCGCGGTGGCGGGGCCGGGGGACAGCGGATGGACAGGGATCTGACCATAGGTGGGCAGTAGGCAACGGATGGGTGAACGGATCTAATAGTGCATGCCACCCCGGGTCGGTTGACTTCGATTCCCGGCGCGGGGTGGCTGTCCGGGGCAATGGCCGGCCTGGCCGGGGAAGCTCCCGCCGGAGCCGCCGGAGCCGCCGGAGCCGCTCAGGACCGTCAGGACGGCGCGATGCTCTGCGCGAAGCGGAACAGGTTGTCCGGGTCGTAGGCGCGCTTGACCTGGCGCAACCGCGGAAGGTTCGCCCCGTAGTACGCATCGGCCCAGGTGGTGAGGTCCGGGTCGATGTAGTTCTGGTACGCCGACGACGACATGAACGGCGCCGTCGCCGCCACCGTGGATCGCAACCAGCTCTGGTTAGCCTTCTTGTCCGCCGGGGATGCGTCGACGGAGTAGCCGGCGACGAACTGGGCGCTGGCGAGCGTGTTGCGGTGCACGAACGCCGTGTCACCCGGGCCGACCCGGTTGATCGCGCCGCCCCAGGAATCCAGGATCACGCCACCCGGACCGGCCCCGGGTGTGCGCTGGCGTCGCTCGAGGGCGGCGAGCATCGTCTCGACCCCGCCGGCCGGCATCGGTTCGGTGAGGAACGCCGAGGCGGCCCGTTGGGCCACCCGTGGCAGGGTGCCTCCGGGCGTCCGGTCGCGCAGGTGGCACGCGTCGACGCTTTTGCCCGCGCAGCCCGCCTCAAGCAACATCGTCTCGAGATGGCCACGCTGGGCGACGAAGGTGCTCGAGGGCCTCCGGCCGACGGCGGCGACGAGGTCGGCGAGTCGATCCCGCAGCCACGTGATCCGCGTGTCGTCGGCGCCGCCCGCGAGCACGCCGCTCACCCGCAGGGCTGGGCTGCCGGTGGCCCCGGTCGTCGGCATCGAGGTCACGACGCAGGTCGACCACAGGTCCTCCGGCGCGCCGCCGCTGTCGGCGATCCAGCCCTGCCACGCGGTGAGCACGTCCGCCGCCACGTCCCAGGGCCAGCGGTAGGTGAACAGCGCCAACGGTGTCGCCCGATGGGTGGCGAAGGTGAACGACGTCACGATGCCGACGTTGCCCCCGCCCGCACCGCGTAGCGACCAGAAGAGGTCCGGCTCGGTGTCGGCGTCGGCGCGCACAGTATCCCCGGAGGCCAGCACGACCTCGGCGGAGACCATCCGATCGCAGGTCAGACCGTAGCGCCGGCTCAACACTCCGATGCCGCCGCCGAGGGCGAGCCCGGCGATGCCGACGGTCGGGCATGATCCGGCCGGCAGCGCCAGCCCGTTCTCGGCGAGTGCGGAGTAGACGTCGATCAGCAGCGCTCCGGCCCCGATCAGCGCGGTGCCGTCGGGCCCCGGCCGGACCGACGCCATCGCAGTCACGTCCACGACCAGCCCGGTCGTCGTTGAGTAACCCCCGTAGCTGTGGCCACCGGCCCGCGCGACGAGATGTATCCCGGTGGAGCGGGCGAAGTCGATGCAGGCCGTGACGTCCCCCGCGGACATGGCACGGACCACCGCCTGCGGACGTACCGCGTCGAAAGCCGGGTCGAACAGCATGCTGGCGACGGCGTAGTCCGGATCGGTCGGTCGCAGCAGCGGACCGGTCAGCCGTTCGTCGAGCGTGCGCCAGTCGATCTCCGTTGGTATCGGGTGGGGGGCGTCCTCCTGCTGACAGGCGCTCATCAGGCCGCCACCGAGCCCGAGCGCGACGAGCCCGCCGGCTCCGGCGGCGGCGGTCCGTAGCACCGATCGTCGGTCAGGCTCGTAATCCACGGTCAGTCCTCACGGCTGCTACGAGTCCGGGGAGTGGACGATGGTCGTCACGAGTCGTCAGACCATCCGTGTCATCACGACACCCTAGGTCACCGGCGACAGCTAGGTCACCGGCGACACCCTAGCCCGGTTGGGCGACGGTCGTGATGGTGCCGTTCGGATCGATGCGGCGCACCCGGTCGTTGCCGTTGTCCGCGATGTAGAGCGCGCCGCTGCCGTCGACCGCGACCGAGCTCGGGTTCTTGAACTGGGCCGTGGTCGCCGGGCTGCCGTCGCCGCCGGAGCCTTCGACGCCGGTGCCGGCGATCGTGGTGATCACGCCGTTCGGGTCGACCCGGCGGATCCGGTGGTTGCGGTAGTCAGCGAGGTAGAGCGTCCGGCCGTCCGGGCCGACGGTGAGCGACGGCACGTTCAGCCTGGCCCGGGTGGCCGGGCCGCCGTCACCCGAGAAGCCCCCCTCACCGGTCCCGGCGACGGTGGTGATGATCCCGTCCGGGGTCACCTTCTGAATGGTGTCGCTGGCGAGGTCGGCGAAGTAGAGGGTGCCGTCGTCGGTCATCTGGAGATCGTTCGGGCCGTTGATCTTCGCCGCGGTGGCCGGGCCGCCGTCGCCGGTGTAACCCGCGACTCCGGTGCCCACGTACGTGGTAATGATCCCCTGTGGGCTGATCCTGCGGATCCGGTGGTTCTCGTAGTCGGAGAGGTAGACGCTGCCGTCCGGCCCGGTGGTCACTTTTTCCGCACTGTTGATCTTCGCCGCGGTGGCTGGGCCGCCGTCGCCGCCGTAACCGGCGTCACCGGTGCCGGCGATCGTGGTGATGATCCCCTGTGGGCTGATCCTGCGGATCCGATTGTTCTTCGCGTCCCCGATGTAGATGTTGCCGGCCTTGTCACGGGTGGTCGATCCGGGTCCGTCAAGCTGCGCCGCGGTGGCCGGGCCGCCGTCGCCGCTGATCCCGCCGGCTCCGGTGCCCGCGAGGTCGCTGACCGCCCCGGCGGGGGTGATCTTCTGGATGCGGTCCGTCGCGAGGCTGGAGACGAGTAGCGAGCCGTCGGGATCGACATCGACGCTGTAGGGGCTCAGGCCCTGCACCGACAGCGCCGTTCCCCGGTAGGCGGTTGCGAGGCGTACCGTGCCGCCGCGGCGATCACCGCCGCGGTCACCGCCGCCCGAGTTCGTCACCGCTGCCACGATGCCGACGGTGATGGCGACGATGACGACGAACGCGACCGCTCCGATGATGAGCGGTGTCCGGTTACGGGCGTTCGGACTCGCCTGGTGCCCGGCCTGGCGGGTGGCGGCCGGTGGTACCCCCGCCATCCCGTGCACCGGTCCCCCCGGACCGGGCCGGTACGTCTGGCCGCCGGGACCGCCGGGGGCACCCGGTCCGCCTGGGGCATCCGGTCCGCCATAACCGGGGCCGAGCGACCGCGGCGGTGGGGTCGACCGCGGCGGTGGAGTGTTGCCCGGCGGGAATCCACCCCAGCCCGGCCCGCCCGGTGGTGGATATCCCCCCATCGGATGGCCGACCGGACCACCGGGTGCTCCGGGACTACCGGGGAAGCCCGGTCGACCGGGGGCCGGCGGGCGCGGGGTGGTCGAGGTGGCGAGCGCCACCTCCCGGATCTCGTCGTCGATCCGCACCTTGACGTCGGACCGGGACAGCCAGGTCGGGCCGAACGCGCGGCTGCTCGCTCGGGCGAGTTCCAGGGCGAAGTCGGCGGCGTCGGCGAAGCGGATGCCCGGATCCTTCGCCAGCGCCCGCAGGATCACCGCGGAGACGGGTGGCGGAACCATGGTGAGCGGTTCCGGCATGATCGTCAGATGGTGGTGGGTCAGCGTTTGCACCGCCATCTGACGGCCGAACAGCGGTCGGCTGGCGATCATCTCGTAGAGCACACCCGCGAGGGCGTAAAGATCGGTGGACGGGAAGAGGCGCGTCCCCATGATCTGCTCGGGAGCCATGTAACGCGGCGTTCCCAGGATCGCGCTGGCGGTGGTCTCCGCTCCGTCGAAAATCTTGGCGATGCCGAAGTCGGTCACCTTCAGCAGCCCGTCGCCGGCGAACATGATGTTGTCCGGCTTGATGTCCCGGTGCAGCACTCCGTGGCCGTGCGCCGTGGCGAGGGCGGCCGCGACCGCGAGCCCGATCGAGCAGGTGGTCTCGGCGGAGACCGGTCCCGAGCTCATTCGCTGTTTGAGCGTGCCGCCGGAGAGCAGCTCCATGACGAGCAGGCAGGTGCCCTCGTGCTCCACGTAGTCGTGGATACGCACGATGTGCGGATGATCCAGTTCGGCCAGCACCCGAGCCTCGGACAGGAAGCGGGTACGCAGATCGGGGTCGTCGGAGGTGTCCAGCAGGATCTTGATCGCGACCTTGCGGCCGATGAGCCGGTGCTGGCCGGCCAGCACGAGCCCGTAGCCACCCCGGCCCAAGTCGCCCTCGACGGAGTAACCGGGAAGCGCCGCCTCCACCCGAGATTTATCTATCAACAAGGTCCAGATCCGTCCGCTACCACGCCGGGCATCTGCTGTACCGCCACCCGTGCGCCGAGAACCATCCTGGCCTGCAATGACGCCCTTCGTCGGGTTCCTGGTGATCCTACGGTCCTGACCCCCCATTCCCTACCCCCGGCCGGCCGATCCGGCGCGCCGGATCGGCGACACGGGCATGCCGACGGGGCTGACGAGCGTCGCCGCCGCCGCAGTGCGGATGATGGGCACTGCGGCACACGTTGAACCTGCGAGGAAGGGCATCCCACGTCATGTCGACAACCGAGCCCGCTGCCCCGGTGGCTCCGCTGGACATCACCGCGACCGAGGAATGGGCGGCGCTCACCGCGCATCTGCGCGAGATCTCCGAGGTGTCCCTGCGGGATCTGTTCGCCGCCGATCCCCGGCGTGGCGAGACGTTCGCCGCCGAATCGGACGGACTCTATCTTGACTACTCCAAGAACCGGCTGACCGCGCGCACCGTCGAGTTGCTGACCGCGCTGGCCCGGCGCGCCGGGCTGGCGGACCGGATCGAGGCGATGTTCCGGGGCGAGAGAATCAACGTCACCGAGAACCGACCGGTGTTGCACGTGGCGTTGCGCGCCCCGGCCGGAACCCGGATCGAGGTGGATGGCGTCGACGTCGTCCCCGACGTGCACCGGGTGCTCGACGCGATGTCCCAATTCGCCGACCGGGTGCGGTCGGGGGACTGGCTGGGGGCCACCGGTGAGCGGATCCGGACGGTGGTCAACATCGGCATCGGCGGCTCCGACCTGGGACCCGCCATGGCCTACGACGCCCTGCGCGGCTATGCCGACCGGTCGATCGAAGTCCGGTTCGTCTCCAACGTCGACCCCACCGACATCTGGGAGGCCACCGCCGATCTCGATCCGGCCAGCACCCTGTTCATCGTCTCGTCCAAGACGTTCACCACCCTGGAAACGATCTCCAACGCGCGGGCCGCACGGTCCTGGCTCACCGGCCTGCTCGGCGAGGACGCCGTTTCCCGGCACTTCGTCGCGGTCTCCACGAATGCCGAGAAGGTCGCCGAGTTCGGTATCGACACCGTGAACATGTTCGAGTTCTGGGACTGGGTGGGCGGCCGGTACTCGGTGGACTGCGCGATCGGCCTCTCGCTGATGATCGCGATCGGGCCGCCGAACTTCCGGGAGTTCCTCGCCGGTTTCGCCGCTATGGACACGCACTTCCGGACGGCTCCGTTCGAGCGGAACCTTCCGGTTCTGCTCGGTCTGATCGGCCTGTGGTACCGCGACTTCTTCGGTACAGCGACGCACGCGGTGCTGCCGTACAGCCACTACCTGGGCCGATTCCCGGCTTATCTCCAGCAGTTGGACATGGAGAGCAATGGGAAGTCGGTCGATCTCACCGGGCGGCCCGTGTCGACGCCGACCGGACCGATCGTCTGGGGGACTCCCGGCACGAACGGACAGCATGCGTACTACCAGCTCCTGCACCAGGGGACGACGATCGTTCCGGCCGATTTCATCGGCTTCGTCCGGCCGAACCATCCCGGGGTGGGCACGGCGGATGGCGCCGGGATGGACCAGCACGCCCTGCTGCTGGCCAACTTCCTGGCGCAGACAGAGGCCCTCGCGTTCGGCCGGACAGCCGCGGAGGTGGCCGCCGAGGGTGTCACGCCGGACCTCGTTGCGCATCGGACCTTCCCGGGTAATCGACCCTCGAACACCCTGCTGGCCCAGAAGCTGACTCCGTTCACCCTCGGTCAGCTGATCGCACTGTACGAGCACAAGGTGTTCACCCAGGGGGTCATCTGGGGGATCAACAGTTTCGACCAGTGGGGCGTGGAGCTCGGCAAGGTGCTGGCCGGTCGGATCATTCCGGAACTCGGGTCCGAGCAGGAACCGGAGCTGGGGCATGACAGCTCGACGAACGCTCTGATCAAGCGTCTGCGGGCCGGCTGACGCCCGCCGGGGATCCAGCCAACCGAGGCATGTTACTCTGCGTAATCGATCGGGGGTGGCCCCGCGCGGTGACGACATCGGGGGGTGGAAGTCATGCGGGTGGATGCTGGAGCCTTGCGGATGTCCGTGCGGCGGACAGGCGAGGACGTGCTCATCGAACTCGCCGGGGAACTCGACACGGCCGGGCGGCTCCGGTTCCGTGAGCAGATCGGCGAGCATCTCGGCCGGGGCGGGGGGACGGTCACGGTGGATGTCGCGGGCCTACGCTCGATCGACATCCCGGGGCTCGCCGCTCTGCTCCGCGCCGATCTGCTGCTCCGCCGGGTGCACTCATGTCTGGAGATCCAGGCACCCACACCGGCGTTCGCCGCGTTGTTGCGGGAGGCCGGTCTCGACGGTCGGCTGCGGGTCGGTGGGGGATCCCGCCGCCGCTGAGCGCCCCCTCGACTGTCCGCATCCAGCGGGCTGGGAGACGGCTCAGCCAATGAGCGGTGACGTCCGATCGCCCGATGACGCGGGTGCGCTGAGAGTGGCGGGTGCGCTGAGAGTGGCGGGTGCGCTGAGGGTGGCGGGTGCGCTGGGTGACGGTCGTGCACCGGCTGGTCCGGAGTCACCCACCGAGGCGGTGCCGTCCTCGGTGACCAGGGAGAGCAACCCGCGGGAGCCGATCAGACGTTTCTCGATTCCGCCCATCATGAGCATCCCCGCCATTACGAAGAGTGGAAAACCGAGCACCATCAGCAGGACGGGTGGTGTGAGACTCACCGAAAGACCCCCAGGCTGGCTTACGGATCTGATCGGCACCATGGACGCCGTACCGTAGGCGTTACCCTCGGACCTGCGTTGCTCACGTCCCGACAGTCGTCTCACCCGACTCGGGTGTCCACCGGGTTCTCCCCGAGGGGGCCGCCGATTCCGGCCGGCTGGAAGAATGAACCGCAGCTCAGAGGTCTGTTCCGGGATGCGTGTTGTTCCCGGTGTCCGCGGGCTCGTACCCTTCCCCCAACATGTCTGCGCGGCCCGCTCCATTGCCCGCTTATAGCGGCCGTCCGTGGGTTCGTGACGCGGACCTGCTCGCGCGTCTCGACCTGCTCTCCGAGCAGATCGATTTCGCCCTCGCCGAGATAGCCCTGCGGCGGGCCGCCTACCAGCGAGCCTGCGAGGAGGAGGCCGCCTGGCCGTGGGCGCCCGTCGGCGTTGCGGTACTGAGCCGGCCGTCCGTGGCGCAGGCTCTGGCCGGCGAGCTCGCCGCCGTCGAGCGGCTGCGGTTGTGGGCGCAGGAGATGTACTGGTTGCAGGAACAGGCGCGGCTGCGCGGACTGCTGCGCTGAGCGCGGGCGCGGACCCCCGCTAGCCAGTTCCTGGCGGGGGGTCTCCCGTCCCTGGCGGGGGGTCTCCCGTCCCTGGTGGGGGGTCTCCCGTCCCTGGTGGGGGGCCTCCGGTTCCCGGCGGGGGGCCGTCGAGCGCGTCGAACAGCCGGCGGCCGAGGTTTGCCGCGGCGACGTTGCCCCGGTGCAGATACCGGGTGATGCCAGCCTCCAGGCTCTCGGCGGCGTCGTCCTTGCGGCCGGCCCGGTAGAGAACCTCGGCGCGGGACAGCAGCGCATGTCCCTGGCCGTCGACGTCGTCGGTGCGGCTGGCGAGATCGACGGCGGTGTCGGCGAACCGGAGGGCCTCGGCATCGCGGCCGCGCAGCGCCAGGAGCTTCGCGTGGACCCCGCACCATCCGGCCTGGGCCGGTAGCTGGTCGGCAGCGGCGGCGTCCCGACACCGGGTGACATACTTGCCCGCGTCGTCAACCTTGCCGAGCCGGACGAGAACGTCGGCGAGTGCCGCGGCCCGGTTGGCCAGGAACGCGCGTTCCCCCATCCGGGACAGCTGTCGGCAGCTTCGCCGCAGCTCCCGCTCGGCGACTGCCAGCTCGTCGGCGAGCAGCGCCACCCGGGCCACGACGAACCCGCCATGAAAGGGGTCGGCCCGCGGGGCGCGCAGGTCGTGAACGATCTCCTCGGTCGCCTTGAGATGGATCCGTGCGCCCTCCAGATCCCCCGACATGGCGGTGAGGAGCGCGAGCTGGGCGAGCACGGCCCGACGCAGAGCCCGGTCGTCGCCGGCGGCGTCGAGGGCCTCGTTCGCCCGGGTGATCCCGACGGCGACCGGCCGGGGCCCCCAGCTCATGAGCATGGTGAGCTCTCGGCGCAGCGACTGCGCGGCCCGGGGCACGCCGGACTCCTCCGCGTGCCGGACGGCGTTCTCCATCGCCCGCTCGGCCGCGGCGAACTGCCCGGCCGCCAGGTAGGCATTGGCCTGGCTGCGGCAGGCGAGCGCCGCGCCGACCTCGTCGCCGGCCTGCACGAAGTTGGTCAGGCATACCGCGGCTTCGGTCAGCGTCCTGGCGACCAGGCCCTCCGGATCGGTGGAGAACAGCACCCGCAGGTACGCGAGCCGGGCGTGGGCCCGCAGGCCCTCCTCCCCGGCGCGCCGGGCCCGCTCGGTCACCTGGCGCAGGATGCGCTCGGCGTCGGAGAGCCGGCCGAACGAGTACAGCGCCCAGCCGAGGTCGATCTCGGCCCGTAGCCGCAGCGGGTCCGTCTCGGGCAGCAGGGTGATGGCCCGCTTGAGCAGCTGGGCCGCGCCGGTCTCGTCGCCCTGGCGCACCCGGTCCGCCGCCTCGATCAGACAGGTCGCCGCGGATCGGCCCAGCTCGATCGTCTCGGTGTCGCGCTGCCCGATCTCCACCCGGTAACGAAACGCCTGCTCCAGATGGTAGCCGACCAGTTCGTCGTGCTCACCGGGGCCACCCTCCAGCCGGGTCTGCAGCCACTGGGCGAACCGCTGGTGCAGATCGGCGCGCTGCCGTTTGGCGGTGGACTGGTAGGCGCAGTCGCGCAGCAGCACGTGCAGGAACCGAAACGCCTCGACGCCGGGCAGGTCGGACCGGTCCGGATGCACCAGTTCCTTGCGGACCAGGCTCAGGCAGTGGGCGGCGACCATCGGCTGTTCGCTCGGGTCTGACAGGTCGATGACAGCGTCGAGGTAGAAGCGTTCCCCCACGATGGCGGCGCGTTCAAGGACCCGCCGTTCGGGCGGGTCGAGCCGGTCGAGCCGGGCCGCGAGCAGGGACGAGATGGTCGGCGGCACCGTCACGTTGCGCAGGCTGCCGGTGGCGATCCACCGGCTGCCCTCCCGGCGCAGCAGGCCGTCGTCGACGAGGGCCGCCACCATCTGCTCGACGAACAGTGGGTTGCCGGCCGCGGAGGTAGTGATCCGGGAGACGAGGGCCGGGTCGAGGTCGTCGGAGCCCATCAGGGTGCGGATCAGGCGCTGGCAGCGCGCCTCGGTCAGCGGCGCCAGCAGCATCGAGGTGGCGTTGAGCTTGCCGCCTCCCCAGTCCCGCCGCTCCTCCAGCAGTTCCGGGCGGGCCAGGCACAGCAGCATGATGGGGGCGTCGCGGGACCAGTCGGCGATGTTCTCCAGCAGGTCGAGCAGGGTCGGCTCGGCCCAGTGCACGTCGTCGAACCACAGGATCAGCGGGCGTCGGGCCGCCAGCGCCTGGAAGAAGGACCGGACGGCCCAGAAGCTTTCCTGCGGACCGAGTTCCGCGCCGCCCAGCCCCACCAGGGGCGCGAGCGCCTCGACGATCTCCGCCGCCTGGGTGACACCGTCGAGCAGTTCCCGCAGCCGACGCCGCCCGTCCGGGGCGCTCTCGTCAGCGGACAGGCCAGTGGCCTGGCGCACCATCTCCATCAGCGGCCAGTAGGCGATGCCCTCGCCGTAGGACAGGCAACGCCCGGTGAGCACGGTCGCCCGGTTCGCCATGGCCGCGCAGAACTCGCCGACCATCCGGGACTTGCCGATGCCCGCCGGGCCCAGCACGGTGAAAAGGTGGCAGCTGCGTTCCTCGACCACGGCCTCGAAGGCGTCCTGCAGCCGGCGGCGTTCCCGGTTACGCCCGATGACCGGGGCGGTGAAGCCATGGGTCGGGGCCCGGCTGCCGGGACCCGCGGTCGGGTCTACCAGCCCGATCAACCGGTGCACCCGCAGCGGGTCGCGCTTGCCCTGGACGACCAGGGGGCCGAGCGGGCTTACCGTGACGCTGTGCCGGATGAAGCGGTAGGTGGTGTCCCCGATGAGGATCTCGTCGGGGGGAGCGGCGTGTTCCAGCCGGGAGGCGACGTTCACCGGATCGCCGGTGACGCCACCGCCTGCGACGGTCACCTCGCCGGTGTTGATCCCGATCCGCACCCGCAGTTTCAGGCCCCACTCGCGCTGCAGGTCGGCGTTGAGCGCCTCCATCGCCGCCCGGATGTCGAGGGCGGCGCGAACCGCGCGCAGCGCGTCGTCCTCGTGCAGCACGGGAATGCCGAAGACGGCGAAGACGGCGTCGCCGATGAACTTCTCGACCGATCCGCCGTGGGTGTAGATCACTTCACGGACGGTGGTGAAGAACCGCCACATGACCTGCTGCAGCGGTTCGGAGTCGATTCTCTCGCCGATGTCGGTGGACCCGGTGATGTCCACGAACATGATCGTCACGGTCTTCCGGGCGCCGCTCCCCGGGGTGGGCAGGGGGTTCCCACATCCGGAGCAGAAGCGCGCCCGCTCGTGGTTGTCCTCCGCGCATGTCGGGCACGGCACCATGTGCCGGATGGTAGGCCGATCGCGACCCGATCCGGTGGGGGATGCGCGTACCCGACGCGCCTGAGGTGACCCATCCCACGCCGGTGCCACCGCCGGGTCCCGGCCGGGACGGCGCGACCCGGACGGCTCATCCGCCGGCGGCCGGCCTGGCGCGGTCATGACGGCAGCTCCCGCCGCACCGCGAGGAGCGCCGCCACCTGGGCCAGCACTCCCCGGCCGACCGCGTTCACCTCGACCGCCCCGCAGCCACCGAAGATCAGCACGCTGCCGGAACCAGGGGTGACCAGACTCAGCAGGATGCGCGGCGTCGTTGTCCTGCCGGAGCCGTTCGGCCCCAGAAAACCGGTGATGTTCCCTTCCCGCACCGTGAAACTCACGTCCCGGACGGCGCGCTGGGACCCGTATCGCTTGGCCAGATGGTCTATTTCAACGACGGCGGTGACGAGAGCCTCCCGGCGGAGGTCCGAGCGGGGCAATCTCTACGGTAACCTGTCACCGTTCCAGATCCACCGGCGGCTGTCACCGCTGGCTGGGTCGCGGTCGCCGGCCGGGAGACTCGGTACTTCCCGCGGGGGCTCCCCGAACCGCGATCCCCCGAGGAGTTTTCATGGACGCTCTCGCCTGCCTGATGACGCGCCGCACAGCGACCCGGCTCGTCGAACCCGGTCCGACGGTGGAGCAGATTATGATCATGCTTAGCGCCGCCACCACGGCGCCGGATCACAAGATGCTGCGGCCCTGGCGCTTCGTGGTCGTGCAGAGCGATGCCCGCGCCACCCTGGCGGCGGCGATCAAGCGGGCCGCCGAGGCCCTCGGCGGGTTGCCCGAGCCGGTCATCCGCAAGACCGCGGGCAAGGCCACCCGTTCCCCGGCGCTCATCGCCGTCGTCGCATCCCGTGTCGGTTCGAGGGTTCCGGTCGCCGAGCAGGACGCCTCGGCTGCGGCGGCGGCGCAGAACATCTGCCTGGCCGCGCACGCGCTCGGCGTCGCCTCGGCCTGGAAGTCGGTGCCGATGCAGGACAGCGCCGAGGTCCGGGGGGCGTTCGGGCTGACCTCGGACGAGGTGCTGGTCGGCTGGGTGGAGCTCGGGACCCAGGCGGACACCGCGCCGCTGCCAGCGCGGCCCGCCGTTCGGCTGGCCCAGGTCGCGACGGAGATGGAGGTCGACGGGACACTGGTTCCCGTGGCGGCGGACGATCGGATCTCCCAGTTCGGGCAAGTGACCACGGTGTGAGCGGCAGGCTACCTAAGCTGGAACACAGGTCTTGAGATCGGGCGGCCTGGACCGGGGTATGACTCCGGCTCCCGAGGTGCGACGGGAGGTACGCCGTGTATGGCGGTCTTCGAGGCCGTGCTGGTCTTCGAGGCCGTGGCCGTCTCGGCCTGACCGTGGCCGGAGGGCTGCTGCTCGCGCTGGTCGTCGGATGCTCGGAGCCGGGGTCGAGCGGGTCCGGCGGCTCGGCCGCCCGGCCGGGCTCGGTGGTCACGCCGAGTGCGTCGTCTCAGGACCCGGGCGGCCCGGGTGCGCTCGGGACCTCCGCCGCGGCTGCGACGCCTGACGTCTCACGGGCGCCGGGTCCCTCCGGAACCTCCGCCGCCCCGGACGGTGTCGCGTCACTGCCGGTGCCGACTCCGCGAGCATCCTCCGTCTTCGTCGGAGAGGCCTGTTCCCCCGCCGAGGACACCTCGCCCGCGACCGCCGTCAACGGCCTTGTGCTGTTCTGTGCGCCCGTCGGCGGGACCGGCCCGGCCGGCATCGGTCGATGGTCCACGGAGGCGCCCGCCCCGGCTCCCGCGGCTCGGCCGGATGAGGGCGGGAACTGCGGCCCCGAGGACGTCGGGCGCATCGTCCAGGACTCCGCCGGCCGCCCGGTGTCCTGCCTTCGGGACCCGACGGGCACCCTGACCTGGTCCGACATCTCCTGAACTACGTCACCAGGTCACCGAGCCGCCAGGTCACCGATGCCGCCGGGATGATCAGCCGTTGCGGCGGGCCCGGCGGGTGGTGAGGGCCTCGGCGACGGACCAGAGAGCCGGCAGCACCAGGGCTCCGAAGACGGTCGCCCATGCCCACGGATGATCGGCCAGGTAGGGCACGACATCGTCGTGTAGCCAGGGGAAGAGCCGGTCATGGATCACCGGAACGACACCGGCCGCCGCGAACACCGCGATGAGCCCCGCTCCCACGACCGCCAGTCCTCCGGGCAGGTGCCGCCAGCCGGTAAGTCCGATCATCAGCAGGCCGATCAGGCCGACGACGATCCCCAGGCCGCCGACGATGCCCGAACCGGTCAGCCCGCCGGCCGTGCCGAGGCCGACCAGCGCTGTTCCCACCGCGATCGTCATCCGCCGCCGGCCGTGCGTGACATCCCGGATCATCTCGAAGGCGAGACGGGTGACGGCCCGGGCGAGGAACGCGACCGGCCGCAGGGGCCGTGGCAGCCGGCGGGTCGATGCGGCCCAGGCGACGACCACGGCCACGATCTGGGCCAGGGCGGTCACCAGAACCGGGCCCTGCGCCGCGTCGGTGATGCGCTCGTCCGAGACGCGGCAGGCCTCAAGTACCTTGTCCACCGCTCGCGGGGGCAGCGCGCCGGGCGTGACGGGGACGCCGCTGAGCCCGGGTGGCCGGGGCGGTCGGCGCGCCAGAGCCGAACTGTCGACGCCGGCAGGCCGGTGGGCACCGGTCTGTCCCGCGGCGATCCTGGCGGCCACGGCCGCGGCCAGCGAGATGACCTCGGCGCCGCGCGGCTCGTCCAGGTTCGGGGAGCCTGTCTCTTCCGGTACCGCCGAGGCCCCCGGTCCGGTCGTCGTCCCGGGCCGGCTCGGTTCCACGGTCAGGGCCCGGTCGACGGCGGCGAGGAAGTCGGCGGTGGGCCGCGGATCGACCCCGGCCTTGTTGTCGCGCCGCACCGCCTCGGCGACCCCCACCAGCTCCTTGGCCGCGATGTCCCGTTGGATGCCGGCGGCGACCCAGGTCGCCGTGACCGGAAGGTTCGGCGGCACGGGGGCGTCCGGATCGGTCAGAAAGCCAAGCTCGTCGAGTACCTCCCGCGGCGCCGGGATGCCGGCCACCTCGGTGAGATCGTCGACCAGATCCACCAGCCAGCCCCGGCGGGCCAGCGCCGCGGCGTGGGCGTGACCGGCGGGGACGGCGGTGTCCCGGCGGATCACGAGCCGGCGTGGATCCAGCATGATCCGGACCAGCCAGCCCGCACCGTCCAGCCGTCCCCACATCCAGTCGTTGGCCCGCCACGAGGACTTCGCGAAGGCGCCGAAGTTTCCCAGCTGCAGGCCTGTGATCTTCTCCTCGGCCAGTGCGCGGGCGGGATCGAGGCGGTTCGGTAGATCCGCGCTGATCTGGACGAGCTCAACCGGTTGATCGAGGACCGCGGCGCCGGTGCTTCGTTCGACCAGGTGCACGTCGAGCACGGCGATCAGGGCGTCCGCGGGAGTCGACGGGAGGTACCCGACGAAGTCCGCGAGGGTCCGGGCCGCCACCGCCCGGCGCTGTCCGGCGCTGAGACCCTCGGGCCTGGTCTCTGGTCCCGCCGGAGGCGGGGCCGCGGGGGACCGCCGGTCCACGAGATCGGTGAGCCCGGTCCGCAGGGTCTCGATCATCCGCTCCAGGGAGCGCCAGGCCCGGGTGAGCTCGTCCTGCCCCGCGTCGCCCTCCGGGTCGGTCCGCAACCAGCGGCGGGCAGACTCGGCGATGACGTCGAGCAGCGGTGCCCCGGCCATCGCACCGAGGGTCTCGCTGACCGTCGTGAAGACGCCGGGCCGCAGGGCCGCGGTGGCTGTGGTGGCTGTGATGTCGGTGGTGGCTGTGGTGGCTGTGATGTCGGTGGTGGCTGTGGTGGCGGTGTTCCGGATGGTGGCGTGCGATGCGCCGTGCACGGCCGCCGCGAGCCGGGCGAGTCGGATCCGGTCCGCCGGCTCGGGGGAGAGGACGTACCCTTCGTTGATCATGTTGATCAGCAGGCCCTTGGCGGCGTCGAGCGCGGGTCGGCCCAGTCGCCACAGGTCGGCGAGGTCGGCCGTGGTCGGCAGCCGGTCGGGAAGCATCTGGACCACGGCGTTGACCGCGGCGTTCGTCATCCGGGCGGGTCCGGCCGCGTCGGTGCGCAGCGCGTCGGTGTCCGGGGGACGGGGCAGGTCGAACCGACCACCGAGGACGCGCAGCAGCGCCTCGATCACCGGTGGGGCGATCTCCTCTGCCAGGCTGCGGCGGTAGGCGTCATAGACGCTCTCGTCCGCTAATCGGGGACCACCGGCCGGGGCGAGGCGCAGCAGCCGTCGCCGGTTCGCCCGCGTACCGCGTACGGCGCTGTTGTGGTCGCGTAGCGTCGCCAGATCCGTACCGATCGACTGGTTCAGCGCCGCGCCGAGCACCTGGAGGAGCGTGGGGATCACCATGGGTGGCGCAGGCAGGGCGGGCGGTGTGGACGTCCTGGTTGCTGCCGCCGGATTCGTCGGTACCGCCGGATTCGTCGGTACCGACATCCGCGGCGAGGGCACGACGTAGGCGAGCACGCGACGGACTTGGCGTTCGGCGGGCCGGTCGAAGATGGCCGCCAGCGCCGGTCCGATCGGGCGGTTGACCAGGATCCCGCCGTCCGAGGCGTGGAATCCGTGGGAGGCGTTGACGTAGCGGGCCATGTCCGGGTGCGCGGCGTCGACGGCGTGCCCCACCGGCACGTAGGCCGGCTCGAAGGCGCCCGGAAAGGCGGAACTGGCCCGTGCGGCCAGGGCGAGACGGGGGACCGCGCCAGGGTCGGTCAGGTCCTGCGTGCCGAAGGCGAACAGGCCCCGGTGGTCGACGTCGTACATGGTGCCGCCGAGTGAGTCGGCGTGCTCGGCGACCTCGCCGCGCAGGATCGTCGTAGTGATGAAGACCGATGTCGGGCGGTCCATGCTGGCTCGGGCCATGCCGGCTCGGGCCGTCTCCCCCACCGCTGTCAAGGCGGTGTGCAGCGCGGGCAGCACGGCGGTGTCCCCGTGCAGCAGCGAGGGATACGTCTTCTCGTGGGGGGTGCGCATGAGCGCGTCAAACGAGCCGAGGGACAGCCACAGGTCCCGCAGCGGGGTGAGATCGGCGTGGTGGGTGTTCGCGTAGCCCAGCATGGCGGCGTTGATGCCACCGGCCGAGGTGCCGGCGAGTACGTCCACACTGACCTCGACGTCGAGGATGGCCGCCAGCCGGGCGTAACGGGCAGCGACGGCGGCGTCCGCGTCGTCCGCGTCGTCGGCCCGGTCACGGTCCGGGCTGGTCGCAAGGTTGATCTCGGTGGCGACCCCGCCCATCCAGACGGCGAGGCTCGCGCCACCGGTCATGACGACCGCGAGCCGTACCTCCTGGGTGGCCGGGTCGCGCATGAGTGGCAAGAGTAGACGTGCCCGGCCCCGGGTCTTCCCCGTTTGTCGGAGAAAAGTTGGATCGCGACGACTTCTTCCCAGCCGCCACTCTTGTCAACGGGTTACTCGTGAGTAGCATGGGAACAACGTACTCACGAGTAGCTAGCCGGCATCGGCCGATCACGGTGTCCGGCGGTCCCGGGAAGGAGCCGTTGATGGGCCACTACCGGAGCAATCTGCGAGACATCGAGTTCAACCTGTTCGAGGTGTTCGGGGTCGATCGCACGCTCGGCACCGGTCCCTTCGGGGAGATGGACGCCGAGACCGCGCGCGAGGTGCTGGCCGAGCTCGATCACCTCGCCTCCGGACCTGTTGCCGAGTCCTTCACCGACGCCGACCGTCATCCGCCGACCCTGGATCCGGCGACCGGGTCGGTGACCCTGCCGGAGTCGTTCAAGAAGTCCTACCAGGCCGTTCTGGACGGTGAGTGGTGGCGGCTCTACCTTCCGCCGCACCTGGGTGGGCTGGGTGCGTCCCCGACCGTCGCGTGGGCGGCCTCGGAGCTGCTGCTCGGAGCGAACCCGGCCATCTTCATGTACATGGCCGGCCCGACGTTCGCGGCGATCCTGCACCGGCTCGGCAACGAATGGCAGCGCCAGCTCGCCGAGTTCGCCATCGAACGGCACTGGGGCGCGACGATGGTGCTCACCGAGCCGGACGCGGGTTCCGACGTCGGGGCCGGTCGTACCAGGGCGATCGAGCAGCCCGACGGCACCTGGCACATCGAGGGCGTGAAGCGGTTCATCACCAACGGGGACTGGGATGTCCCGGAGAACATCATCCACCTCGTGCTCGCCCGGCCGGAGGGGCACGGCCCGGGGAGTAAGGGCCTGTCGATGTTCGTGGTGCCGAAGTTCATGCCCGATCCGCGGACCGGCACGCCCGGCGCCCGTAACGGCGTCTACGTGACGAACATCGAGAAGAAGATGGGCCTGAAGGTCTCCGCCACCTGCGAGCTGCGGTTCGGTGAGCGGGCGCCGGCGGTCGGTTGGCTGGTCGGCGACGTCCACGAGGGCATCGCCCAGATGTTCCAGGTGATCGAGTACGCCCGGATGATGGTGGGCAGCAAGGCCATCGCCACGCTGTCCACCGGATATCTCAACGCGCTCGAGTTCGCCCGCACCCGCGTCCAGGGTGCGGACCTGGCCCGCGCGTCGGACAAGACGGCACCGCGTGTCACGATCATTCAGCATCCGGATGTCCGCCGGATGCTGATGATGCAGAAGGTGTATGCGGAGGGCATGCGTTCACTGGTGCTCTACACCGCGACGTTCCAGGACCGGGTTGCGCTGGCCGGCGAGCGGGGGGAGGCCGACGAGCTCGCCGAACGCATCAACGACCTGCTGCTCCCGATCGTCAAGGGGGTCGGCTCCGAACGGTCCTACGAGCTGCTCGCCTCTTCACTGCAGATCCTCGGTGGTTCCGGGTACCTGCAGGACTATCCGATCGAGCAGTACATCCGCGATGCCAAGATCGACACTCTCTACGAGGGCACCACGTCGATCCAGGGCCAGGACCTGTTTTTCCGGAAAATCGTCCGGGACCAGGGGCAGGCGCTGGCCTCCGTGCTGGGCGAGATCCAGACGTTCGTGAAGGGCGAGGCCGGCAACGGCGCGCTGCGGGCGGAGCGGGAGGCGCTGGGGGTGGCCCTTGAGGACGTCCAGAGCATGGTGAATTCGCTGGTCGGGTTCCTCACCGCCGCCGCCGAGGAGGCCGCCGCGATCTACAAGGTCGGCCTGAATACGACGAGGCTGCTGATGAGCCTCGGTGACCTGATCATCGGATGGCTGCTCCTGCGCGGCGCCGAGGTAGCCCTGCGGACCCAGGATTCTCCGGTGCCCGCCGGGGCCCGGCCCGCTCGGGACGCCGCCTTTTACCAGGGCAAGGTGGCCGCCGCGCGCTGGTTCGCGGCCAACGTGCTACCAGAGTTGACGGCGCGCCGGGTAGCGCTGGAGTCCACCGGCCTCGGGCTCATGGAACTGCCGGAGGAGGCGTTCTGATGTTGCCGCGGCGGGGTTGCGTTCTTGCCGCGGAAGGGTATATGGACCGGTATGGGAATCCCGTTGAGTCTTTTACTCTTGGCCCTCGGCGCCATCCTCGCCTTCGCGGTCCGCTCCGAACCGTCCGGGCTCGACATCACGGCCGTGGGCATCATCCTGATGTGCGTCAGCGCCATTGGGCTCGGCCTCACCCTGTACCGCGACCAGTGGCGCAGGAAGATCGTCGAAGAGTCGGTCGAGAACGGCGTGCCCGCGCCCAGGCCGCTCGATGACGGCATCATCGTCGACCCGTCCGCTCCGTTCGAGCCCCCGCACCGGCGCGAGCTGGGACTGACCCCCGAGGAGGATCGTCGGCTGAACCCCTCACGCCATCCGGAGGCGACCTGCGGTGACGGGCAGCCGGCCATCCACGTGCACGTCGAAGGGGACCATCCCGTGTCGCCGCACTGAACCGTGCTCGTTCACCGGTCCGCCTGCCCACCGCCCGGTCCGGTTCCCTGGACGGTCCGTGGGGACGGACCAGGGAACCCGGCCGGGCGCTCGTCCGCGGGGGCGAGCCGGGATGGTCGGTTCAGGAGGTGCGTAGCGGCGGGAACGCCTGATCGAGCTCGTTGCGCATGTCCCGCTTGAGGATGTCGTCGGCGTCCGAGGAAGACTGACCCTCGAGTAGAAACCGAGCCACTCGTAGGGTGAGGTCGACCCGCTCAGCCAGGTTGAGCGTGCCGGTGAACCGGCCGCTGGAGTTGGCGGAGGTCAGAACCTTGGCGACGAACTCGTCCGCGGCCTGCAGTGCCTCCACTCGCGTCATGGTTCCACCTCTTTGTGCCGGAAGCCGGTCAGAGGCGCAACCGTACCAGGGAGCGGAATCTGGGCCGTTGTGTGCCCCTCTTGCGTGCAGTGTGCCCGTTTGTGGCCAACTGGTGGATCCGATGAGTCGATCAGGACCAGGCGAGTGCCACCGTGGGATCGGTGATGACGGCACCCACGTCGGCGAGGACCGCGGAGCCCAGCGCGCCGTCGACGATGCGATGGTCGAACGAGAGTGCCAGCTGTACCACCGTACGCACGGTGAGCTGGCCCTCGTGCACCCAGGGCATCGGTCGGATCGAGCCCAGGGCGAGGATCGCAGCTTCGCCCGGGTTCAGGATCGGGGTGCCGATGTCGACGCCGAGGACGCCGACGTTGGTGATGGTGATCGTGCCGCCGCGCAGATCCGCGGGGCTGAGCCGGTCCGCCCTCGCCGCGGTGGTGAGGCCGGCCAGGGCGTGAGCCAGCCCGACGACGTCGAGCCGGCCGGCATCCGGGATGGTGGGCACGACGAGCCCACGCGGGCCCGCCACGGCGATGCCGAGGTTCACCCGGTCGTACACATGTATCTCCGGCCGGCCACCGTTCTCCGGCCGGCCACCGTTCTCCGGCCGGCCACCGTTCTCCGGCCGGCCACCGCCCGCGTCCTCGACCCAGGATGAATTGATCATCGGATGTCGGCGAACGGCGATGAGCAGGGCTCTGGCGACGAACAGCAATGGGGTGATCTTGATCATGGTGAACTCCGGCAGCGCCGCGATCCGGTCCCGGGCGGCCATCGTCGCCGTCGCGTCGACGGTGAGGAACTCGGTGACGTGCGGGGCTGCCGAGACGCTGGCGACCATCGCCTGCGCCATCGACCGCCGGATGCCGGTGACAGGCACGTGCCAGGTACGCGTCTCGGCGGAGAAGGTGGCCCCGGCGGGGATGACGCCGATCGGCGGGGCATCGCGCGTGGGCGGCGCCGCGAGGGGCGCGGTCCGGGCGGGGGCACGCACCGCGGCCTCGACGTCGGCCCGGCTGATCGTGCCGTCTGGGCCGGTGCCGGCGAGGGATGCGAGGTCGACACCGAGGTCACGGGCGAGCTTGCGGACCGGCGGTTTGGCGAGGATCGGACCGGCTGTGTGGATCGGACCGGCTGTGTGGATCGGACCGGCTGTGTGGATCGGACCGGCTGTGTGGATCGGACCGGCTGGCGTAGGTGGTCGTCGAGGGCGGCGCCGGCGGCTCTCGGCCGTCCTCGGTCCATAGCCCACGAGGACTGGGGTGCGCTCGATGCTGCCAGCGTCCCGGGATGTCGGCAGGCTGTTCGCACCCGTCCCGTCGGCGTTGGTGTCGGCGTAGGTGTCGGCGTCGGCGTCGGCGTCGGCGGTCTGGATGGTCAGCAGGGGTGCGCCGACCGCGAGGGTCGTTCCCTCGGCGCCGTGGGTCTCGACCAGGATCCCGGCGAACGGGCTGGGGACCTCGACGACCGCCTTCGCGGTCTCGACCTCAACGAGGGGCTGGTTCACCGTGACGGTGTCCCCGACCTGGGCAAGCCACCGGACGATGTCCGCCTCGGTCAGACCTTCGCCGAGGTCAGGGAGCCGGAACTGTCGCTGCGTCACGGTAACCCCAGTCAGATAGCCGGTTGGTCGGTCCTCATGCTTCTCAGGACGCTCAGTACGCGAAGGAACGGTCCACGGCGTCGAGGATGCGGTCGACGTCGGGGAGGTAGTGATCTTCGAGGCGGGCCGGGGGATACGGGGTGTCGAAGCCGGTGACCCGCAGGACCGGCGCCTCCAGGGAGTAGAACGCCCGCTCCGTCACCCGCGCGGCGACCTCGGCCGACACCGAGACGTTGGACGGTGCCTCATGGACCACGACCAGCCGGCCGGTCCGGCGTACCGAGTCGAGCACGGGTTCCAGGTCCAGGGGTGAGAGCGTCCGCAGGTCGATGACCTCCAGCGACCGGCTGTCGTCCGCTGCGCTGATCTCGGCGGCGTCGAGGCAGGTCCGTACGGTGGGACCATAGCCGACGAGGGTCGCGTCCGTGCCGGTGCGCACGACCCGGCTGGCGTGCAGCTGGGTGAGCTCGTCCGCGGGCAGTTCGGCGAGGGGGCGCGGGTCGACCACGCCCTTCTCCCAGTACCGCCGTTTCGGTTCGAGGAAGATCACCGGATCGTCGGACCGGATGGCCTGCTGGATCATGTGATGGGCGTCGACCGGGTTCGAGCAGGCGACAACCTTCAGGCCGGCGGTGTGACAGAAGTACGCTTCCGGCGACTCACTGTGATGTTCGACGGCGCCGATCCCGCCGCCGAAGGGGATGCGGATCGTCACCGGCAGCCGGATCCGGCCGGCCGACCGGTAGTGCAGCTTCGCGAGCTGGCTGACGATCTGGTCGAACGCGGGATAGACGAACCCGTCGAACTGGATCTCACAGACCGGCCGGTAACCGCGCATGGCCAGCCCGATCGCCGTGCCGACGATCGCCGACTCGGCCAGTGGGGTGTCGATGACCCTGGCCTCGCCGAACTCCTGTTGCAGCCCGTCGGTCACCCGGAAGACCCCGCCGAGCTTGCCGACGTCCTCCCCCATGACCAAAACTTTGGGATCGGCTGCCATCGCCGAACGCAGCCCGAGGTTCAACGCCTTGGCCATGGTGACCGGGGCGCGGGCAACCCGCTCACCGACCTCGTCGGAGCGCTGCTCCCCGGCGACGACGGCCCCGCTGGTCACCGGTTCCCCTCGGGTACGCCCATCTCGTCCTCCACGCCGGGCCCCTCCACGTCGAACATGGCCGCCAACGCCGATCGCTGGGCCGTCACGAGTTCATTCTCAGCCACCTGCACATGGTCGAACAGGCTGGTCGGGATCGGATCCGGCAGCGCGACGCACTGCGCGCGCAGCTCGTGCGCGAAGGAGTCCGCCTCGATGGCCAGCTGCCGCAGACTCTCCTCGGTGAGCAGGCCCCGCGCCGTCAGGTAGGCGCGCATCCGGTCCAACGGATCACGCCGACGCCACATGTCCAGTTCACCCTTCGGACGGTAGCGGCTGGGATCGTCTGCCGTGGTGTGTGGATTCATCCGGTAGGTCACGGCCTCCACCAGCACCGGACCACGCCCGGCACGCGCGGTCGCCAGGGCCCACCGGGTCACCGCGAGACACGCCAGCACGTCGTTGCCGTCCACCCGCACGCCCGGGAAACCGAAGCCCGCGGCCCGGTGGACGATCTCGATCCGGCTCTGGCGCCGGGCAGGTGCCGAGATGGCCCACTGGTTGTTCTGGCAGAAGAACACCAGCGGGGCGGCGAACACGCTCGCCCATCCGAACGCCTCGCTGACATCGCCCTCGCTTGACGCCCCGTCACCGAAGTACGCAATGGCCGCGTCGTCGGTGCCGTCCCGGGCGATTCCCATCGCGTAGCCGGTGGCATGCAGCGCCTGCGAGCCCACGACGATCGAGTAGAGGGCGCACCCGTGGGTGCCCGGATCCCAGCCACCGAGCGTCGTGCCGCGATAGATCGCCAGGATTTCCCTCGGCCTGACTCCCCGGCACCAGGCCACCCCGTGTTCCCGGTACGACGGGAACACCATGTCGCCGGGCCTCAGCGCCCGGCCGGATCCGACTTGGGCCGCCTCCTGGCCCCGCAGGCTCGCCCACAGCCCCAGCTCGCCCTGGCGCTGCAGGCTGGTCGCCTCCTCGTCGAACCGGCGGATGAACACCATGTCCCGATACAGCCCGTACAGGTCGTCGTCGGTCAGGTCGGCGATCTGGGCGGCCAGATCGACGGCTGTCCGGGGCGGGTCCGCTCCCGCGGCGTCCACCCCGCCGGCGCGGGCTCTGGAGGGATCGGGTCCCGGCGCATCGGGTCCCGGCGCATCGGGTCCGGCCGCCGTCGTCGTGGACGCGGTGGTGATCCGGTGACCGGCCGGGGTGAGCAGCTGCATGAGCTCCGTCACACTCGCCAACGATAGACCTTGGACGGACAGTGGCAACCGGATCCGACGGTCCCGCCGTGACGAGTGACCATCGTTCCTGCTCGGTACGGTTGCGCGGTGACGAGTGCGCAGCACATGAGCCGCCCGCCGGCCCGGCGTGAGATCGGCAAGGTGGGGATCTGGAGTGGCCAGTTCGACTTCTCCCCGGCCGCGGTCGTCCGGGAGGCGGTCGCGGAACTCGACGATCTCGGTTATCCGACGTTGTGGACCGGTGAGGTCAAGGGGCGCGAGGTGCTGGTCACCGCCGCTCTGGCGCTCGCGGCCACCTCCCGGATGACGATCGCGACCGGGATCGCGCAGATCCTCGCCCGTAACCCACTCACCATGACCGCCGGTCAGCTGGCCCTCGCCGAGGCGTACCCGGACCGGTTCCTGCTCGGGCTCGGGGTGTCCCACGCCGAGCTGATGCACATCCGGGGCGCCTCCTACACGCGCCCACTCGCCCAGATGGCGGCGTACCTCGACGAGATGGACCGGATGGCGGTCGAGCAGTACCGGGCCGTGCCACCTCCCGGTGTCCCGCCACGGGTGCTCGCCGCGCTCGGTCCGAAGATGCTCGGCCTCGCCCGGGACCGGGCCGACGGCGCCCACACCTATTTCGTGCCACCCGAGCACACCGCTGCCGCCCGGGACATCCTTGGGCCCGGCAAGCTGCTCGTCCCCGAGCAGGCGTTCGTCTTGCACACCGATCCGGAACAGGCCCGTGAGCTCGCCCGCCGGCACACCGGGTCCTATCTTCGGCTGCCGAACTACACGACGAACCTGCGGCGCTTCGGGTTCGACGACGACGATCTCGCCGGCTCGGGCTCGGACCGCCTGGTCGACACGATCGTCCCCTGGGGGGACGCGGACGTCCTGCTCGGGCGGATCAAGGAGCATCTCGACGCCGGGGCCGATCAGGTGGCCGTGCAGGTGCTTGACTTCGAGCGCCGTGGGCTGCCGCGTCGGCAGTGGCGCGAACTGGCACCGGTGCTGTCGGCACTCTGACCTCGGACGGACCGCGGCGGTCGAGCTCGGGATCATGGGAACGGTCGGGACGCGGCCGGTTTGCGAGTGGCTCGTCGTGGCGCGGTTGTCACGGAGGGGGAGCCTGGGGTGGAGCGGGGTGCAGTCAGCCGGCGTGTTCGGTGCGTTCGGCGTGTTAGGCGTGTTCGGTGCAGACGCGGGCGCACGGCCGTCGCCGGTGGCGTCGCCGTCATCGTCGGATTCATGTTCGTGGCCTGTGCCGTGCCCTACGGCGAGGACCGTCCGAGGCCGACGCCGACGACTCATGCCGATGGTGCTTCCGTCACCACCGGTCCCCCCGCCTCAGCCGCGGCCACCGTGGGAGCCGTGGGAGCTGCCCCCGTCGGTGACGGCCCGCGGCGGCCGACGGGGCAGCCGGTCACCATCGCCTTCGGCGGCGACATCCACTTCGCGGGTGCTCCCGGTCAGCGGCTCGCCGCCGATCCGCGGACGGCGATCGGACCCATGTCGGCGGCCCTGAGCGCGGCCGATCTCGCGATCGCGAACCTGGAGACGGCGGTGACGGACCGTGGCACCGCGGCCCAGAAGGCGTATGTGTTCCGGGCTTCGCCCACCGCGTTCACCGCGGTGCGGGCGGCCGGCATCGACGTCGTCACGATGGCCAACAACCACGGCATGGACTACGGCATCGAAGGCCTGCAGGATTCGCTGCGTTACGCCCGGGAGGCGCACTTCCCGCTCGTCGGCATCGGCGTGGACGACACCGCCGCGTACGCCCCGTACACGACGACGGTCAAGGGGCAGCGTATCGCCGTCCTCGGGGCCACCCAGGTGCTCGACGACGAGTTGATCGCGGCCTGGACGGCGGGTCCGCACAAGCCCGGCCTGGCATCGGCCAAGGAGGTCGATCGGCTGGTGCGAGCCGTGCGGGCCGTGCGGGCCGCGGCGGACACGGTCATCGTCTTCCTGCACTGGGGGACCGAGCAGCAGCAGTGCCCCAACGAGGCACAGCGCGCCCTGCTCCCCCGGCTGGCGGCCGCGGGCGCGGACGTCGTCATCGGGAGCCACGCCCACGTTCTGCTGGGCGCCGGATGGAACTCCGATGGAGTGTACGTCGGCTACGGGTTGGGGAACTTTGTGTTCTATTCCTCCGGCGCCGGCCGGAACACCGAGTCCGGGGTGCTGGAACTGACCGTCGCCGGCCGGGCGGTCACGGCCGCCACCTGGCTACCCGCCCGGATCGTGGGGGGCATCCCCCAGCCGGTGACCGGTGCCGCGGGAGCCCGGGCCCTGGCGAGTTGGAACGCTCTGCGCGCCTGCACCGGCCTCTCGGCGACGGCACCCTGACCGACGGCGCGCCCCCTGCTCCGCTGCGCGCACTGTGCTCCGCTGCGCGCCCCCTGCTCCGCCGGGAACCTCGCTCAGGTGGCTGGTCGGGCCGCGCAGATGGTGCAGGTGCCGTAGATCTCCACGGTGTGCACGACGTCGACGAATCCCTCGGCGTTGGCGACCTTGGCGGTCCACGCCTCGATCTCCGGCCCCGCGATCTCCACCGTCCGGCCGCAGGAGCGGCAGACGAGGTGATGGTGATGGTCGTCGGAGGCACAGCGCCGGTAGACCGTCTCACCGTCGTCCCGGCGGAGCATGTCGACCTCGCCGCGGTCGGCCAGCACCTGCAGATGGCGGTACACCGTCGTGAGCCCGACCGCGGCGCCCTGCGCCCGTAGCCGGGCGTGCAGATCCTGAGCGCTGGTAAAGGCGTCGGTCTCGGCAAGCGCGGCGGAGACGGCGTCGCCCTGCCGGGTGGCACGCACGGCCGTCCCCCGGCTCGGCGCCGGACGGCGCTCCACCGTCTCATCCCGATGGTTGCGGGGGTCGCGGGCCGGCCGGCCCGCGCCGGCCGACCTGGTGTCGTTCCCCGCGGTGCTCACGTTGCTCCCTTCGCCACCGTTCAGGCTGTCTGGTCGGTTCAGTCTGTTGCCGGAGGCGCCCTTACCGTCCGTGCCTCTCATCCCGACTGTGCCGTCCGTCCCGCCCGGGGTGCGCGCCAGCCGTGGGGTCGGCTCGGACCCATGAGCTTCTTGGGGTGTACGGGCCACGTTCTCACTTTCTCATCTCCTCGTCGCGCTGGGCGTGCCTGTCGACGGGAATGGGCACGCGTCCGTTTGTCATTATTGACAATGGTTTTCATCCTGGAGGCGCTGGGTGTGGCACGACTCCGTCGGTGGTGAGCAGTACCGGCGTTTCGTCTCGATCGGAGCGCAGGTGCTCAACCAGAAGCCCGAACTCGCCAACTGCTGACGGCCGCACGCTGACGGCCGCACCCACCGATGATCTGCAACGCTCCGAGGCATAACCTTCGCCCAGAGTAGATCCAGGACGGAGGGATGCATGGCGGGGCGTAGCGGCCGACCTGGGTGGTTGCGAGAACCGGATCCGCTCCAGAACCCCCTCGGTAGTCGGCTCGCCATCCTCGGCGCGATCGTGCTGGTGATCGGCGGGGGAGCAGCGACCCTGGCGGGCGGTGCGGATCCGGCGTCCGGGCTGCCCGCGTCCACCACAAGCGACCCTGTGTCTACCACAAGCGACTCTATGTCTACCACAAGCGACTCTGTGCCTACCGCAAGCGACTCTGCCGAGCTGGCCTCCTGGTACCACGGCAGCGAGGGTCTACGGGCCCGGGTCGCCACGGACGTCGCGGCGGCCCGGGCGTATCTGGCCGCCCAGGACGGCGCTTCCCTGCAGCCCGTCTGCATCTCCCTCGGCACCGACACGCAGGCGGCGCTGACCGCGCCGGTACCGCCGACCGTGGCCGCGCAGGCGCGGTTCGATGCCGGCGGCAGGGACTACGCCGCCGCTGCGGCGTCCTGCAAGCAGCTCTTCGATGGCACCCGGATCCAGGTCGGCGTGCTGCAGCAGCGCATCGCGGCGTCGTTGGCGGACGGTGACCGGGAATGGGGGGCGCTGGCCGCTCTCATCGGACAGCCGATGGCGACCGCGAGTCCCCCCGAGGCGTCGGGACGCAGCGGGTGAGGCCGTGCAGGGTGCCGGTGAGTGGAAAGGTCCGGATCTCTTGCTCACACCATCCGGCCTGCCGCAGGGACGCGAGTTCGGCGGCCGTGCCCCGGAGGTCGTAGGCGAGGATGAACAGCAGGATCCGGTTCGGCGGTTGCGGGCGGCTGCGGATCGCGCCATCCGCGCCATCCTTCCCGATCACGCTCAGGAAGGTCGTCGCCGATCGGGGTACCCGGGGTCCGACCGGCGGTTCCCCGGACGACGCGTCGTCGCTGAGGTCCATGGCGTAGAGCCAGCCCGCCCGTGCCAGTCGGCCGCCGACGATGACGAGATCGCCCGCCCGATACTCGGCGCGGGCGGCGATCGTCGCGTCGACCATGGCCTCGATCGGACGGGGATCGTGGCGTTCGTCCCACAGCGTGACGGTCCCGCCGACCGCGCAGACCGGCATCACCGCCAGCGCGATCAGGCCGACGGCCGCGGGAAGCCGCGCCGGCCCGACCAGCCTGGCTGTCTGGGCCGTGCGGGCCAGGTCGGCGACGCCGACCGCGACGATGATGGTGAGCAACGGAACCAGAAACAGGTTGGTCCGACAGGCCCCGAAGGGCCAGTAGCGTCCGGCGCTGGCCGCGAGTTGGAGCAGTTCGGCGCCGACCAAGGCGACGATAAGGATCATCCCGTCGGGGCGTCGGCGCAGTACCCGGACTCCGAGCGCCAGCGCAACCGCCGTGGCCGTCCCGACGAGCAGCGTCGGGAGGCGATGCCCCTGGAGGAGGGAGTGCACCAGATTGGGGTCATAACGGTCGATCCCGGGCGGGACGCCACCGAGAATCGCGCCGGTCTGTTCGAGCGTGAACCGCAGGCCGCCAAGGATCCCTCGACCGGCGAGGAAGTGATCGTCCCAGAAATGGCTCGCCCGTTGGCTGGACTGGTGCGCCACAAAGATCATCATGTGGGTGCCGGCCAGGAGGAGGGCGGGGCCCACCCGTCCGGCGGTGCGCACCACGGTGCGTCGGGGCACCGCGCGGACCAGATCGTAGCCAGCGAGGGGAACCAGCAGAAACACTGCGGGCAGCGACAGCAGCGCCAGCGCCCCGGCCGCGGTCCGGCGTGGGAGCGTGGCCTGTCCCGTCCACAGCGCGACCATCGCGAGGGTGACCACCGCATCGAGGACGTAAGGCTTGAGCTGCGTGCCGGTGTCGACGACGGTGCCGGCGAGGGCGGTCGTCACCGTGGCGGCCACGGCCGGTACCCGGCCGGTGAACCGCCGCGCGAGCAGGAAGCCGCCCGCAGCGAGAAGCGGTAGCCAGATTCCCGCTCCGACGAGCCGGAGCGACCAGCTGTGCCAGCCGAGGATGGTCCCGGTCAGTCGGGTCAGTGCCAGTGAGCCGACCGAGGACGGGGTGTTGGCCGCCGTCAGCTCCGACCAGAACGTCGGCCACGGTTCCCCCGCGAAGTGCGGGCGCCACAGCTCGTCGTACCAGAGCGGACGATCGATCCGGGCTCGCAGCGCGATCTGCACCCCGATCGTGGCGGCGACCAGCAGACCCACGAGCAGGACGTCGCCATGCTGTTTTTCCACAGGTTGTCCACAGGGCGCTGGCGTCCTGTGGACAACCTCCCCGATGGTGTCGATTGCTCCGTCAGTTCCGTCGTTGGGAGGAGAGCTGTCGTTGGGAGGGGTGTTTGTAGGAGGCCAGGAAGCGATCGATCCGGCCGATAGCGTCCGTGAGATCGTCCACCGCGGGCAGGGTCACGATCCGGACATGGTCGGGATGCGGCCAGTTGAAGCCGCTGCCCTGGACGAGCAGGATCTTCTCGGCCAACAGCAGATCGAGGACGAAGCGCTCGTCGTCCCGGATCGGGTAGACGGCGGGGTCCAGCCGGGGGAAGGCGTACAGCGCCCCCCGCGGCGGGACGCACGACACCCCGGGGATGTCGTTGAGGAGCTTCACGACCGTGTCTCGTTGTTCGCGCAGCCGGCCGCCGGGCAGGACGAGATCCCCTGCGCCGCCGTCCTCCGTGAGGGCGGCGACCGTGGCGAACTGCCCGGGCGCGTTGGCGCACAGGCGCATGTTCGCGAGGATGTTCACTCCCTCGATGTAGCTCGAGGCGTGGCCGCGCGGACCGGACATCACCATCCACCCGGCCCGGAACCCGGCCAGCCGGTAGGACTTCGACAGCCCGTTGAAGGTCATGCAGACCAGGTCCGGCGCGAGCGCTGCGGTCGCGATGTGCTCGGCGTCCTCGTAGAGGATCCGGTCGTAGATCTCATCGGACAGCAGCATCAGGTGGTGGCGGCGGGCGACCTCGACGATGTTCTCCAGCACCTGCCGGTCGTAGACGGCACCAGTCGGGTTGTTCGGGTTGATGACGACGATCGCTCGTGTCCGCGGGGTGACCTTGGCGGCGATGTCGTCGAGGTCGGGCGCCCAGCCGGCGGACTCGTCGCAGAGGTAGTGCACGGGCCGGCCACCGCACAGGCTGACCACGGCCGTCCACAGTGGATAGTCGGGCGCGGGGAGCAGCACCTCGTCGCCGTTGTTGAGCAACGCCTGCAACGACATCATGATCAGTTCGGAGACGCCGTTGCCGAGGTAGACCCCGCCGGGGTCGATGCCGGTGACCCCCTTGCGGAGGTGATAGCGCACGACCGCTTCCCGGGCGGCGAGTAGTCCCTTGGAGTCGCTGTAACCCTGTGCATCCGCAAGGTTTGCCACGACGGCCTCGAGTACCTCCGGCGGTGCGGAGAAGCCGAACGGCGCGGGATTGCCGATGTTCAGCTTGAGGATGCGCGACCCCGCAGCTTCCAGCCGGGTCGCTTCGTCGAGGACAGGCCCACGGACGTCGTAGCAGACGTCGGCGAGCTTGTCGGACTGGGTGAACTCCATCTGCCCAGAGTAGGTGGGCTGTCCAGCGGATTTTCGACCGGTCGGCGGCGTGCCGGCGAGTTCACCCCGAGGGAGTGACTCCGAACTCGACGGTTGCGTGCTCGTTCGGCCTGATCGGCTGATCCCTGTCCGGTCACCGAGAGCCGTGCCGCTCCTTGGCACGAAGATTGACGATATTCGCCTTGAGACCGATCGCATCGATGAGACCGATCTTGACCTGTGATGGAGCTGGAGTCACCTGCACTCCGGTCACCTGCACTCCGGCAATCTTGTCACCGGTCGCCGCAGGTTTCCCGCGCCGGGCAAGCTGCGGCATCTGGTGAGATCAGGTGAATACGCACTGATCAGATCCGGTTCGGCAAGCGCACACGTGGAGAGGTCGATGCGTCGACCGGCGTCTGGAGGCAGGCAGAGCACGACGTCGTCCATGGAATCTCCTTGGCATCAGGTTAGGTTTACTTAGGTCATGCCTGGCTGCGAGATCGAGAGAAGGGGTGCCAGCTGGGGCATCTGACCTGCAGCCGTGGTCCGGCTGTCCACGCGGCTCGATGCTGCGGGGCCACCGGGGTCTTATAGGGGGAGCGGGGATTCTAGGCTGTCGTGGTCGGAGAATCTCTCGCCCTCGAGGAGGAGGTGCCGGTGATCTTCAGATTGGTCGGAGACGGTCGCCCGTACCCCGAGCACGGCCTTGGCCAGCGGGACTGGGCGGCCATTCCCCCTCGCCAGGTTCGGCTTGACCAGCTCGTCACCACCAAGCGAGTGCTCGCACTCGATGTTCTCCTCGATGAGGACTCGACCTTCTACGGTGACCTCTTCCCTCACGTCGTTGAGTGGGACGGAGCTCTCTACCTGGAGGATGGCCTGCACCGTGCTGTACGGGCCGCGCTGCAGCAGCGCACGTCCATACACGCCCGCGTCTACGTTCTGACCGGCCCGGCCCTGACCGGTCCGGCTCAGTCGTCGGCGGCGCGGTAGATGACGAAGACGTCCTTGCCGACCCTGGCGAAGAGGTAGCGCGGACAGTCTGATGTCGGACGGTACGCCATGATCGGGCGGAACACCGGTGACCGCCTGACCTCCTTGAGGCTGCCACCTGCCATCTGGCGTGCACGGCTTCCTGCGATGTCCAGCTCGTCTGAACGCTTGTACCATCCGCCGCAGTAGCGGATCTCGTCCGGTCGTGATGTCCACGCGGGGGTGCGGAAGAACCACATCAGATACACCGTCCGCATCAGCAGCACAAGCAGCAGGATGATGAACAGGGCTCGGATGAAGTTCCCAGCTCGTCCGGGCGCGAGGATGGGGCTCACAAGGTTGGGAGCCTACGGGCATCCCGTTCGTAGCTGAGCATCGGCTCTCGTGTCCCCCCCTCCCCACACACATCGGGTCGCGGTACGCCGAGGCAGACGTTTGGATCATGTCTATACCCCCTGGGGGTAATTCAGGCTACTCGTCTTGTCGGGACGGTCTCAGCTGGCGTGGCTGAGGTGTTATCGCTGAGGAACTCCAACAGACCCGGACCCGGATGCAGCCGCGGTGCCTGCTGCGTCAGCGTTCCGTCACGATGGCGGGCGACAATCGAACCGTCGCGTCCGCGCTGCAGAACAATCCGCCTTTCATGAATAGTCCGATGATGAAGGGAGCAGATCAGAACGAGATTATCAAGATCTGTATTTCCGCCTTCGGATGCCCATTCCTTCATATGATGTACCTGGAGCCAGCGGGTATGATGGCAGCCCGGATACTGGCATACCCCTCGGTCGCGCGCATAAATTGCTAGCCGCAATCTCGCGGTTGGGTTTCTGCGGGTGCGACCCAGCATGAGAGGGTTTCCCTCGGAGTCTATAATAAGTGTCCGAAGGAGGCTGTCGCAGGACAGTCTTCGAACGACGTTCGGTAGAACGGGGATATGGTCCTTCACATCACACCTTCGGGTATTCAGCCCATTCTCTTCATGTCGCTGGAGGGTGGATCCATGGTTCTCTCGGCTTGAACCGATAAGTGTATCAATATCTATGTGTACATTTATCGCGTGAGATGTGGAGCTCATCAGCGTGGGAGCGCCGGTGGAGAGGAAAGATTCGGACATGGCCGTCAAGGCATCGGCTTTCACCTCAGGACCTGCGTGTGTTATCGAGGTGTCACTGATCGAGCCCTCGGCATCGGATGTCGTGGAAGAATCTTCCCGGTCAGAGTCTCGGGAGTCGTGGTCTCGGGAGTCGTGGTCTCGGGAGTCGTGCAGGCTTGACATGGCCATGACGAGAGCGCTCTCAATGATCGCACCACGGGCTGGATCGAGGCGGACGGACAGTGAAAATGTTCCATCTTCGTTCCACCGCCAAGAGCACCGCGTATTGTTCGGGCCATCTTCGTCGCGCCCCCCGTTCTCATCTTTTTGATCATGATTGATTTTGGCATGCAAGGACACGAGTCTCTCGAGCTTCTGCGCTGTGCACTGTGCGGCCTGCTCAACCCACCTTGCTTCCGTCTCCGGCTCGGCGACACGTGTTATAGCCCGAACCTTTGAATAGGAGATCTCTCCTTTGGAGAAGGACTCGCGAATGAGGGGAAGGAGTTCTAGTGCTCGGGCGACTCGAAGGTAGTCGTAGCTGGCGCGAAGTCCGAGTCCGCACCGCCAGGACAACCAGTGCGCGCAGGTCGGCATGCCGCTGGCGGACCAACCTTTGCGGCGATCGAAGGCAGCGAGCAGAATCAGCCAACGGCAGGTGGCGGCAGCCAGCCGACCCGCCCAGCTGCAGAGTTCCGCCTCGAGGGCAGGGAGGGGAACGGTCTCCAGATCTTTACCGAACATGTGTTCGATTATGGCGCGCGATGGGACCATCGTCAACCGCGTCTGGCGGGCGAACCATCTCAGCGTGGATCGCGTTATAGATCGTCGGCGGGGCGACATCGAGAATTCTGTTTGCTTGAGGATGTGGTCGCCACAGCCGCAAGTCATGCGCTGTTCCGCGGTGCGGTCTTCCTCGGTGGGCGTAGGGGTTGACGCCGTGGCGAGTGTGACGCAGAATCGACCATGTGTTCGGTTGGCTCCTGTCATCCTTTCAGGTGCGCGGGATTTCAAGTACGCGAGCACAGCCAGAATACGGTGATGATCTTCCGTGAGGGGTAGCCAATTATGCCAGCATCATCGGCGAGAAACTCTGTGGCATATTTCTTTTCGACATACTGGCGGAGAACGGGGCCGGGGACCCTGCGTGGGCAATGCGTGATTATGGCGCCGACGGGTCCGGGACCGAACCACAGTCCCTTCTAGGCCGAGTATCGGCACTCGGCGGATCTCGGGCCTTTTAACGTCTCTCGACCTGGCAGCTTTTGAGTATGCCCGCACCCACATTGTTGTGCAATGTTTACTAGAGAGAAGACTAGATGAAAATGGGCAGCGGTATTGTGATCGTATTAGTGATCCAGTCGCCCGTGCTGGGTGAACTTGTCCCTCCGGTGGAGAAACTGCTGGGGGTAGGTCCGGTACTTGGGCTCCCGGGGTTGCCACTCGGCGGGGACGTCGGCGTCGGAGCGTCCACCCCGGTCGGTGCCGTCGTGGGTGGGGTGCTGGGGGGTGCCGTCGTGGGTCTGCTGGCTGGCGATGGAGCCGTGGTTGGCGGCTGTGTAGGAGCCGTGGTCGGTGGCTCCGTCGTCGGCGTGCGTGGCGCCGGGGCGGTGGATGGCGAGGACGGAGGCGATGTCGCAGGCGTCTTGACAAAAGCAGGGTCGGGACGATGAGGGGCGGAGGGCGAGGGCTTGCTGACCTGCCGCGCGATGGGCTCCATGAGGTGTGGTTCCAAGCCTCCGGGCGATGCAGCCCGGCTGGTAAACGCTCCGGCAACCGTCGGGACGACTGTCGAGGACGTCGCGGCCGCATTGCTGGGTGCGGCCGCAGGCATAGGCGGACGTATCGCGTCCGGGGTCGGTGCCTGCGTCACCTGCCCCTGCGTCACCTGCGTGATATTCGGCTCGTCCTCCGACAGCAGCTGGGCATCGGAGGTGGGCCAGTTCATGGCCGCCGTGAGGCCGGCGACGGCGATGGCCGTCACCGCGGCGACTGCCACCGCCGACCGCCTGCGCCATCCCGCGCTGCCGCGGCCAGCATGAGTCTGCGGTGCGTCGGTGAGGTCGTTGTCGGAGTCCATGCGCATGAGCGGGAGTACACGCACGGAGTGCGTGGTGGCGGCGATGATGGTTTTCTCGGCGTCGGCGTACCTGTCACCGCTGGGTGGAGCCGTCGGTACCTTGACGAGATTGACCTTCGGTGTCTCCTTGGTGGTCTCGCCGACTTCGCTCTCGCTCTCGCTCTCGCTCTCGGTATCGGCTGCCGCTGCCGCTGCCGCTGCCGCTGCCCGCCGACTGGCGGCTGAGGCTGCGGCTACAGCCGCGACAGCGGCGCGATCGAAGGTGCGCGCGAGGCCGACCCGCAGACTCGCTGGCGCCGGAACCACGGCACCGGCGAGGAGCTCTTCGGGCGAGACTCCATGGGGTACCGGGATGCTGCGCGCCTGGGGCGATCCGGACCAGGCCAGAGCGCTTCCTCGAGCAAGCTCGAGTAGCCAGGACCGCAGCCGGGTGGGATCGCTCAGGGGATTTAGACGAGTGCGGGCGACGAGTGCGAACGCCGTCCCGGCCGCTGCGCGGGCCACGGTGGGATCGCCCAGAATCAGCAGGCACATCGAGAAGACATCATCGGCGTACAGATCGTAGAGATCGTCGAACGCCTGTCGGTCACCACGTCGGACACGGGCCACTAGGTCCGCGTCGTCGTCCATACTCAGCTTCTCCCCGGGGACTAGCGGCGGCCCCGGAACGGGCCGGCATCGCCCCATCGGTAGCCCGGTGAGGCAGTCCCAATGCTAGAAGTTCGTCCCCCGCAGCGGGTGAACGCCGTGAAGATTTTGTTGTCGCCGATTCGACAGTCGATAACGCTTGACTACTGATGCCGTCGCACTTTGATCCTCATCGACTACGGCTGGCTACTTTTCCTGGTAGGTCCCATGGCAGGGTGGCCATGTCCCATCGGAGACGGGACCAATCCACCAGGGACGAATCTGCCTTCAATGAGTATAAGTCGAAATCTGTCATCAATTCGGCGGAACCGGCGTTCGGAACCGGACCGGCCATTCGCGGCCTTCCGCCGGATGGCACCATGCTTCTTGCGGGTCGGGACATAGCTCAGGATGCCGGTGGTTGTTGGGCGAGCCGGGCCTTGACGGTGCCGCTCTGTCCATCACGGGTATAGGTCACTTCCACCTCGTCGCCGATGGCGTGGGACCGGACCGCCGCGATGAGGGAGTCGACGTCGTTGACGGCACGGTTGCCGACCTTCGTGATGACGTCGCCGGTGCGAAGGCCGGCCCTTTCGGCGGGTCCACCCGGAACCATGGAGCGGATCTGTGCACCGTTGCCGCTGGAGGCGGTGGAGCGGGTGTTCTCCTCCGCGGTGGAGGCGCTGACGCCCAGGTACGGGTGCCGGGCGCTTCCAGTGGAGATCAACTCGGTGGCCACCGACTCGGCATAGTTGCCCGGAATAGCGAAACCGACGCCGATGTTGCCGGACTGCTGGCCGCCACCGAAGGGACTTCCACCACCCACGGTCGCGATCGCGCTGTTCACGCCGATGATCTCGCCGCGACTGTTGACCAGCGGACCACCGGAGTTACCGGGGTTGATCGATGCGTCGGTCTGGATTGCGTCGAGCACGGTGTTCTGCTGATCCCGCACGGTTGAATCCCCGGTGCGCACCGGGCGATGCACGGCACTGACGATGCCGGACGTGACCGTACCGTTCAGCCCGAGCGGGCTGCCGACCGCTACCACCAGTTCCCCGATGTTCAGCGTGTCGGAATTGCCGAACGTGGCCGCAGTGAGACCGGTGGCATTGATTTTGATCATCGCGAGGTCCGAGCTCGGATCCGTGCCTACGACCTGCGCATCGAAGGTGCGACCGTCCTGCAGGGTGACCGTCAGCGAGCCGCCGTTCGCGGCACCCGAGACCACATGGTTGTTCGTCAGGATATGCCCGTCCGAACGGATGATGGTGCCGGAGCCGGTGCCCGACTCGCTGCTCGATTCCTCGGAGATTGTCACGACACTCGGCAGGATCTTCTGCGCCGCGGCCGACACGGTGTTCGCGGCTGCCGGCGACGTTCCACCGGAACTGTCCACGGTGTTGTGCAGACCGGCGGATGTGACGATGGTCTGCCCCCCGTTGTTATCGGCGACCAGCGCTCCGACACCGCCACCTACACCGGCCGAGACCAGGGCAATGGCGAGTCCGGCGGCGACGAGCCGCCGTCGGCGCCAAGGCTGCGAGGCGGCCATGGTTGTCCCGTTGCCGTAGAGGTCCTGGGCGGGTGGTGAGCCGGCGCCGCTCGGGGAACTCCACGGCGGTCCCCAGGAATGCCCTCCGGTCGGGGGTCCCGCGGGGCCGGCCGCGCCGTTCAGAGCTCTCGGGGCAGCGGGACCACTGGGTGGCGGGCCTGAAGGTGGTCCCCACGGGCCGCCGGGAGGCGCCGCCGGAGGTGAGCCTCCCGCGGAGAACGCGGCCTGCGGCTGGCTGGCCTGGGACGGCCCGGCCGGGTACGGAGAATCCGGATACGGACGAGGATCCCCATGCGGGAGATGGGGATTCGGATACTGAGGATGCTGGCCGGAGGATGGCCCCAGCGCCGGCGGTTGGCTGTACGGCGAGCCGGGCGGACGGGAAGGCGGGCCCGCCGGGAGGTCGGGTTCGGAGCTGGCGGGACCAGCCGGGTGAGCTTGGCCGGCTGGTGTCCCGGCCGCGCCGCCGATGGGCGGAGCCCAGGGGGAGGGGGAGGCATGCCCGGCGCCGGACCCCTCCCTGCCGCCGCCCCCGGGGGCGGCCTCGGCGCTACTGCTGAAGGGGAGACGCGGTGTCATGGTAGGCACTTTCCCTTGAAAGCCTGAGCGATTCCTGAATGCCGACCAACGTTCGGGTAAGCGATCCGGCGTGGAGCCGCGCCGGCCCGGCCCGCGCAGGCCCGGGCCGGCCCGGGCCGACTGGGTCAGCTTGGTCAGCCGGTGGGACGGTGTTCCGCCAGTAGATCACGAATTTCCGTGAGCAGGCGTGCCTCGTCGGTGAGTGCCGGGTCCTCCTCCGGCGGGACCTGCCCCCGCGTCCGCCGCTCGTTGATGGTGTTCAGGGGGAGCACTACCACGAAGTAGATCACTGTAGCGACTGAGAGGAATGCGATGACGCTGTTGATGAACTCGCCGTACCGAAACACGCTGCCGTTGATGGTGAAGGTGAGGGCCGAGAAGTCGGGTTTGCCGAAGATCGCGGCGATCAGCGGGGTGAAGATGGTCTTCACCAGCGACGTCACCACTGCGGTGAAGGCGGTACCGACCATGACCGCGACCGCCAGGTCGACGACGTTCCCTCGCATCAGGAACTGCCTGAAGCCCTTCATGTGGCGTCCCCCCTGAAATATGTGCCTGATGACATGGGAGGATATCGACGCAGATCAGTGGGTGACCGGCGAGGTACCTGGCCGATCCCTTTACGCCTTCGGGGGGCTACTGTCAACTAAGCTCGCGCAACGTCGACGCAACGCCGTGGTACACCGGTGGGACGGGTGGACGCAAGCGGAGCTCGGGATCGGAGGTCGTCTGGTGACGGACGGTGTGCGACGGACCGAGTGGGACGACGACGACCGGCAGTCTCCCTACTATCAGGGGAGCGGTAGGGGTCCCTCGATGGAGCCGTACCAACAAGCGGGGCCGGATCCGCGTCCGCGGCCTAGCGGCTACGGCCCTCCGACCGGGCCATATGACGCCGCTGGACCGGTGACCGGGCCCTACCACCCGGTACCGGCGAGCCATGGCGATCCCCGCCATGGCAGTCCACGTCAGGGCGGTTCGATACAGCCCGAGGATATCGATTCCCCGTCCACCGGCACCTCGATGCGCCGGGCGCTCGTCCCGCCCGCTCGGACCGAGGGCCTGCGGTCCCGAGCCGTTCCTGGTTCCACTCCCGCACCCGCACCCGGTTCCACTCCCGGGCGTCGACCACCCGGATGGGCTACCGATGGAAGGTCGGCTCCACGAGGTGGACCGGATCGGCAGAATGAGGTCGGTCTGCCGCGGGCCAGAACGGCGATGCCGACACGTCGGGCCGACGGTGCCTCCACAGGCGGTCCGCCGACCGGCGGCGCCGGGATGAGAGACGGTGGAACAGGCCCGCGGATGCCCTACGGCAGGGATGCCGGCGACGACCTCGGACTCGACCGACGCCATGCCGACCGCACCGATCCTGATCGGCCTGATCGGCCTGATCGGCCTGATCGGCCTGATCGGCCCGAGGCTTACCCGCCGGGCGCGGGGCGGAGCCGGCCGAGTCCGGCGCGGTTCGGAGCCGATCAGCGGGTCGCGGCGCGTCGCTCGGGGAGCCTGGCCTCCGCCGCGGGCACAGCCGATTTCCCCGACGATGACGACGCTCGCGATTCCCGACAGGGAGATCGTGATTCCGACACCATGCCTTTCCTGCATCGGGTCGGGGTGGCCCTGGTGGTGCTGGCCGTGGCACTCGGGGTGGGCGTCGGGGCCGGCGCCGTCTGGGAAAAGGTCCGGCCCAGCGGCCGGACCGCCAATGCGGCCCCGGCGCCGACGGCAGCATCGTCCGGCGGCCCCGCAGCGGCCGCGCCCAGCCCAAGCACAGGGGCGGCTGGCGGTCAGGCGGCTGGCGGTCAGGCGGCCGCGGGCCAGATCGCGGTGCCGGCGGACTGGACCTCGTTCACCGACACCGTGCAGAAGGCCACCTTCTCCCACCCGCCGGTGTGGAAGCAGCGGCGCGACAACACCGGCATCTTCTATGGCGAGCCCGGCACCGTCTCGGAGTACGGACCGCAGATGATCGGGGTGGCCCGGGTCGCGGTGCGCGATCCGGTGGCAGCGCTCACGCAGGTCCAGTCCGCCGAGTTCAACACGGTCCCCGGTCTGACCAGGGACCATTCCGGTCCGGCGACGGACACCAGCGATCAGCCCACCCAGGAACTTGCTGGCTCGTACGACCGGGAGGGGCAGCGGGTCTCCTACCTCATGCGCACGGTGTCGGTGGCCGGTGCCGTGTACGTGCTCATCGCGCGAGTGTCGACCAACGTCCTGGCGTCGCTCAACACGCTGATGGGCGCACTGCGGTCGTCGTTCGCGCCGGCCTGATCCGTCCCCGCCGGCTGGCCGTCATGGGTCACATCCGTGGGCCGGGCCGCGCGGAACGGGCCGGAGCCAGCAGATTCCAGATCACCCTGCCCGTGGCGAAGGCGGCCGGTCCGGAGACGGCAGGCCAGCCGTGGGCCAAGGCGGGCAGCAGGAACTGCACGACCCGGGCCGAGGAGGCACAGGGGGTCTCCTTGCGCAGGGCGACGGCCGGTGACGTCACTGCGGTCGAATTCGCGGGCACACCCGGGACGGCGCTCGGCATCGGGACCCGCGGGGCGGCGTTCACCGGCGCGCTTGCCGGGTGCACCGGGGGCACGGCGACGGGCGCGGCCACGTCCGCATCCGTTCCAACGCTCAGCGCGGACGGTGATGCCACCGGAGCGTGCCATGGCACGCCGGTCGAATCCGTGAGGACAGTGTCCGTAGGCCGGCTCGGGACGGGGCAGCGATCCACCGACCGGAACGGGATCATGCTCTCCTCGACCGACGTGATCGCGGTCCGTAGCACCGGCGACCAGGGGGTCCCCTGGTAGGGTATATGGCCGTCCGCCCCGCCGTGGACGTCCACGACGGTCAGCGGGGCGCCCGGATGGCAGTCCGACACCTGACGGCTGGCCGCCACGACGGCGATGCCCGCGAGTTCGTCTCCGTGTTCGCAGGCGTACCGGTAGGCCAGCATGCCACCGTTGGACAGACCGATCAGGCTGACCCTGTTCCGGTCGATCGGGTAGTGCTCGCTGAGATGCGCGATCAACGCGCGTAGCCAGCCGACGTCATCGGTATGGTTGGCCACGGCGGGGTCGCAGCAGGTTCCAGCGTTCCATGCCCTGTTGAGGCCGTCCGGGTACACGACGGCGAGGCCGGCGGTACGGGCGAGGCCGTCCAGGTCCCAGTGCTGCTCGGGATCCGTGCCGTCGTAGTACAGGCTGTGCAGTGCCACGAGCAGGGGATAGGGCTTCGGGGCGTCGGACGGGGGCAGGGTCACCCGGATGGGGGCGCCCCGTCCGGAGCGTTCGAATGCATCGGGACCCGTGGTCGGCGCCGGGGTGGCGGCCAGGACCACATGACCACGTCGGGGACCCTCCAGCACGCCGCAGCCGGACGTCGTCAGCAGAAGGGAAACCAGGAGGGCGAGGAGCCAGGCCGCGGCGACGCGGCGGCGACGGACGGCTGGCACGAGGGCCATTCTGGCGCGCGTCCAGCGCCCCGGGCGTCACCGGTGTCGGTGATTGCTCTTCGTGTTCGATCTACTACGGGCGAGATCGCCTTCGGGGGCGCGGACCACATTGAGTCTGGGACGATCGGCGTCGGAAGGTACCCAGCGGCCCGATGACCGTGCCTCCGTGTTCTCCGCGGCCGTGCGGTAACGGTCGAACGCCTCCTGAGCACGGCTTTCCAGATCGTCCACGAGAGCGAGTGACTCGCGTACCCGCCGCTCCCCGGCGGGACCGGCTGCGAGCAGGTCCGACAGACAGTTGTCCACGGCACGCCGCGCCGCCAGCCAGCCGAGGAGCAGTCGGGAGCGCTCCATATCCGAGAGCTCGTCCACCGAGATGTCCCTCCGCTCGCCACTCGTGACGTTGATGAGGTGCCCGCCGTGAGGATCGGCCACATGCGGACCGATCCGGCGGGGTCCCCTGGCTGGGTCAGGTGTCCGGGTCAGGGCGATATGCGTGGTCGAGGTCAGTGACCGACTTTTACCGTCCGTCCTCTTCCAGAGTGCCCCACCTGGGGCCCGAACGCGCCGCAGTTCGCCGAACGCACACCCACCGGTCGACGCGACCGGGACGTGGGGGACGGACCACACGTTACGTGGGTCCCCCCGGAAGCGGTCGGCCGGCGGTCGGCGGGGGCTCGTCCACCGCGGACGGTGGAGGCCGTTCGGAGGAGCCGGTTTTGGACAGTGGTCCCTCACCCGGTGGCGGGATCGGGGGTCGGGGCGAGGCGACGGCCGGCGGGGGCAGCGGCCGTTTCGGCGCGTGTGCCGGGGAGTCTGTGTGTGCCCGGGGGTCTGTGTGTGCCCGGGGGTCTGTGTGTGCCCGGGGGTCTGTGTGTGCCCGGGAGTTGTGGGGACCGGTGGGACCGGCGGGACCCGGGAAGCCGTGGGGTGTGGACGAGCGGTGAGAGACCCACGATACCTGGGGCACCGTGGTGGGGCGGCGATCGTGCCACTTCGCTCGAGCCTCGGCGGCGGTGTCCTCGACATGATCGAGGATCTCCTCCCATCGGATCTGCATGGGTCGAATGAGGCCGCCTCCCACGCCGACGACGATCACACCGGTGAGGGAGGCCAGGATCGCCCAGAGGAGCGGTGTGGTGACCGACGTCGCGAGTCCCACCTCGTCCAACGCCGCCTTGCCGAAGGCGACCACGAGCACGGTGGCCACGATGTTGCCGGCCGCCCGTCCGTACGCGAGGTCGCGTAGTGCCTCCGTGACGAAGGTCCGGACGACCCGGGCGAGGCCGACCCCGATCATGATGACCAGCGTCGCGAGCAGGATATGGAGCAGCAGAGCGAGTAGATCGGTCACGGTGTCCTCGGCCGCGTTCGGTCCGAAGACCCCCAGCGCGATCCGCAGCACGCCGAGCAGGCCGATGCCCATGAGCACCCGCAGCCCGCCCGCCCGCACGCTCGGGGCTGGCTGGTGCAGTAGCCGCGGCAGGCCGGCGCGATCGATGATCCGATCCAGGCCGGCGCGTTCGGTCAACCGGGTGACGAGGCGCGTACCCGCCCGAACCAACAGCCAACCGAGCAGACAGATCGCGAGGAAGAGGCCAGTTTTCGGGGCTGTCGCGGCGATTTGCGACCAGGCGTCGGAGAAGCCCCGATCCCACTCCACGGCAAGCGTCACCCGTACAGCACAACAGCAAACACTGTGTAGTTGAATGATGACACGCCGCTATTTTGTGGGGGTGGTCCCGTGGTTTGCCCCGACCGCCGGGGGCCAGATATCCGGCCTCGGCACCCCCGGCGGTCGGGGCACCCCCGGCACCGGGTTCCCGGCACAACCGGGTCTCCCAGGGCTCGTGCGGACGGGCGAGGGCCCGTCCGGTTGAATCGGTGGATGAGCATGCAGCCCGTACACATACCACCACGGGCGGATCTGCCGACCCTGGCGGCGGCGGCTGCCGAGTGCCAGGGATGCGACCTCGCACAACTGCCCGGCACCCGCACGGTCTTCGGGGTCGGCCCCGCGCATAGCTGGCTCGCCCTCGTCGGCGAGCAGCCGGGCGACATCGAGGACCGGCGGGGTGTGCCGTTCGTGGGCCCCGCCGGCAAGCTGCTCGACCGGGCCCTCGGCGAGGTGGGACTCGACCGTGCCGAGGTGTACACGACAAACGCCGTCAAGCACTTCCGGTATCGCACCGGCAACGGTCCGCGGCGGATTCATCAGACCCCGGACCTGCGGCATGTCACCGCGTGTCGTCCCTGGCTATCCGCGGAGCTCAACCTCGTTCGGCCGGCGATCGTCGTGATCCTGGGGGCTACGGCAGGCATGTCGCTGCTCGGACCGTCGTTCCGGGTGACGAAGATGCGTGGCCGGCTGCTCCCCGGGCCGGCAGGCTCCGGGGCTCAGCTGCTCGCCACGCTGCATCCCAGTGCGGTGCTACGGGCGGATCCCGCCCGCCGTGACGAGGTCTACGCCGGATTCGTCGACGATCTGCGGATCGCCGTGGCGGCCCGTCCCACCATGGACCCGTCCGCCTCGGTGGACGCATAGTCCGTCCGGGCCCCGGCGATCCTCCACCGGGAAGGGCCTCGTTACCGATCTTCGTCTAGGCGACGATGTCGATCGGCGTGCCGAGGGGAACGGTCTGGGCGAGTCTGGTGATCGCGTCGTTGCTCAGGCGGATGCATCCGTGGCTGACGTCCTTGCCGATGAGCTTTGGTTCGTTCGTCCCGTGCACGCCGATGACCGGCTTGTGGCCGCCGAACGAGCTGAGTGATGTCGAGAAGCCGTTGAGCCCGAAGGCATACGGCCCGTACGGGCCGTTCGGATCACGCGGCTTGAGCAGCTCCATGAGATAGAAACGCCCGCCCGGCGTCGGGGTGTCGGCGGTGCCGATCCCCACCGGCTCCTCGGCGATCTGCGTCCCGTTGCTGAACACCTGGAGTCGGTGCCTGCTGCGGGAGACAACCAGCCGGTACGGCGTCTCGGACGCGGTGACCTGGTCCGCCTTCAACCATCCGGTGCTGCCGTTCGGCTGCACCGGCAGCAGTACCTGCCACCATCCCGACAGCTTGGCCTGGACGAGGAAGACCCGCCTGACGCCGTTCTCATTCGGACTGGCCAGAGTGGAGGAGGGTTGGGTGTCGGTCGGGGCGCTGTAAACGTCGACGCTGGCACCCACGGCCGTGACCACGGTGCTCTTTCCCTGGCCGAGTCCGGCGGCGGCGGCGAGCTGGTTGCGCACCTGCGGGGAGAGATCGGTGGATGCGTTCCTGGCGCCGTCGCCGCAGCCGGTCAGCACGACGCCACCCAGGATGGCCGCGAGGGCGCCCGCAGCCATCCTGGGACCAGGTCCGGAGCTCATCGCGTGTAGTGCGGATCGGCCGGGACGGCGCTCGTGGCGGCGGGCACCGCGACGGGTAGCGGAGCGGGCGGTGCGAGCGGCGGCGGGGCCGATCCGCCCGTGCAGTTGGAGACACCGACCGTCGGCACGGTCACGAGCAGAACCTTGGTCCTGGCGTCCCAGGGGGAGCCGATTACCGCGAGTGCCTTCGAGGGGAGGTCAACGGTCTGCTTCGGCCCGATGTCCAGAATCCCGCCGTGCAGGCTGGTGTCGAACCAGCCGAATCCAAAGGCCTTGTCCGCGGTGTTCTTTAGTTTCCAGGAGGGGACGGAGCCGTCGCAGGTGAAGGTGAGGAACAACGGGTTGACGTCCATGTCGTCGATGCTGTTGATCTGCTTGTCCAGCGGGACCTTGAAGGGCAGCAGGTCGAGGAAACCATCGAGTGTCGGCTTGCCGGTGCCGGTGCCGGTGGTCGGGGTCGCGGAGGACGTCGCGCTCGCCGTCGCGCCCAGAATCAGAGCCGCGGCGTCGGTGGGCGTGGCGCTCGGCGTGGCGCTCGGATCGAGGCTCGCAGTGGCGGTCGGGCCGGCCGACCCGGTCGGCTTGCCCGCCGAGTCCAGGCCGGCCAACGGCCCTGTCTTCGGGGTCGCCGTCGTGGTGTCGGAGACGAGGGGGGACGGACTCGACTGGGTGACGGCGGCCGTGGCCGTCGCGATGGCGGTGGGCGACGGTTCCGGAGTTTCGGCGAGCGCCGGGGAGGCCAGTGCGATGGTCGCCATGCCGAGAACGCCGGCCACCGCGGCACGCATTCTGGTGATATGCATAAATCCGTCTCCTCGACGTGTGCCGAGCACGTTGATTGCGGGTAGGAGCGATTGCAGCCAAGAAGGTAGCAACGCGCCGTTCGTCCCCGGCGGGCCGGGTCCGGCGTAGCGGAACTGTTGGGTCGAAGAGGGACGGAGGACGGGCGCGACCCCTTTGTCGATCATGGAGTTCTCGACACTTCATGTTCGCCAGGGAAGGGGAATGGGCCCGGGACGCCCGCACCGGGCGGCGTTGGAAAGAGCTGCCGAAGCCTGGATCCAGGCTCACTGGCGGCCCTCGACGCCGCCCCGCACCGCCCGGCATGGCGGGCGGGCCGGGTACAGCGCGTGCTCACGGTAGATGGAACGACGATGCGCCCCCAGCACGGCAGCCGCCACGTGCACCTGCCCGAAGTCCTCGCCCACGCCCGCGGCGTGCTCCTGACACAGGTCGACGTCGACGAGAAGACCAACGAAATCCCTTTGTTCTCCGCGGTTTAGACCAGATTCCTGACCTGACCGGCGTCCTGATCACTGCTTTCCCGGCCCCGCCCTCACACGCCCAGGCGGCAGGATCAAACGGCCATAAGCTCAACACACTGGAGCCCGGGGGAACCGTGCCCGCAGAGCCTGGCAGATCCGCTCCGGCCTCCACCGTATGGCGAGGTGGTCCTGGATGAGGTCCCGCAGCTACGAGTCGCGGATGATCTTTCTGGTGTCCGAGGAACGGGCCGCATCTCAGTTCACTCGCGTCAGCATTTCGTTGTCCGGTGCCGTGGACCAGTAGCACGGGAACGAGAACAGTAGTCACAGCTACAACGGAGAGTGCCCAGAAGGCAGGGTCTTCTCGATGCGAGGACGGGGGCCCAGCCAGAGCCACCGGGGCCGGCACCTGTGGATTTGTGTACGCGCCCTCAGCCAAAGTTCTCCCAAGATCGGCGAGACTTCAAGGGGCGAGGCGTTCGACGACCCAGAGATCTCCGGCCGCGGTCGGGACGCCGCCGCCCGCATCGCAGCCCCGGACACCGGTGGCGTCCGGGTCGGCGACGGCGAGGGAGTCCGTGCCGCCGCCGTCGGCCGGTACCGACACCCGCCGGTACCGCAGCCGGTCGTGCAGCCGGTCCGCGCGGCCCTGCCAGAACTCCACGGTGTCCGGCACGATGCGTAGCCCACCCCAGAACTCCGGTGTCGGCACCCGGGTGCCCTCGGGCCAACGGGCCGCGAGCTCGGCGGCGCGGTCGTCGAGCACCGTACGGGACTCGATGACCGTCGACTGGTGGCTGGCCCAGGCGCCGAGCTGCGAACCATGCGGACGCGACTGGAAGTAGCGTTCCGTCTCGGCCCGGCTCACGCGCTCGATCGATCCGATGACGACGACTTGGCGCTCGAGGGCGTACCAGGGGAAGACCAGCGAGCCGAAGGGGTTCTCGGTGGCCTCACGGCCCTTGCGCGAGGTGTAGTTCGTGTAGATCACGAAGCCCCGCTGGTCGAACCCCTTGAGCAGCACGGTCCTGGCACTGGGCCGCCCGGCGGCGGATGCCGTCGCGAACACGGCGGCGTTGGCCTCCGGAACGCCTACCCCGGGGGTGGCCGCGTCGATGAACCAGGCGGCGAACTGTTCGACCCAGGTCGGCGCGAGATGCTCCGGCTCCAGACGACCGGCGCGGTAGCCCTGGCGGAGCAGGGCGGGATCGGGGACGTCCGGGTCCGGACCGCCCACCGGCGGCTCGTCGGCAGCGGAGGCTGGGGCCACGCCCCAATCCTGCCAGGCAGGCCGCGCACCCCAGTGGGACGGCCCCGAGAGTGATCCCGCCGGGCCAGGGTCCGTCGTCCCGGTCAGGAGAGCTCAGCCAGGATCTCGCGGACGCCGAGGTCCCAGCGAACCGTGAGGTCGGTGCACCGTCGGCCGGCCAGCCGATATGGCGCGTCGCCGCCCGACGACCCCGACAACAATGCTGGTACCAGGGTGATACCGCGAGCGGCGAGATCATCGGCCAGCGCGGGCAGCCATTCCTGGACGATCCACGGCGCGTGGATTCCCAACGTTGAGTATCCGAGCACGAGAAAGTCGGCGACGGCGAGCGTCTCATTCATGAACATGGACACGGTGTCGCCGATGCGTATCTCCCAACGGTCCAGGTGCACCGCGTGCCCCGCCGCGCTGATCGCCCGGCCCAACCGTTCGGCGGGTGCGATGTCCGCCGCGCGATGACTGATGAAGACGAACGCCATGATCCTCCCGCCGTGTTCGCGCTGCGTGACTGCCGCCGGTCAGGCGTTCCAGGCACGAGGCCCGACCGTAGCGCGGAATGATCTCAGTTGACCAAACTTTCCGTTCACGGCTTTCGGCATATTCGTATAAATAGTAATATAATAGATAAAGATGCTGTGACTTACGTCATATTTTATGGGTTTCGCGTTGCCCGGTGCGTCGGTCTGTGCGCTGTCGGCCCCAGATAAGGGTTGGATGGAGCATCGCGGGGCACCTGCGCCCTGGCGCGCTGGGAGGCCTCACGGCAGGATCGGACGGAGCAGCATCGACGAAGCAGGCAGCATCGACGAAGCAGCATCGACGAAGCAGCACCGACGAAGCAGCACCGACGAAGCAGGACGCGGACGGGCCGCCGGCGGGACCATAGAGACAGAACCGGTGGGACCAAGAGACAGAAGCGGAGATCCGGACTCGATGGCCGAGAAAACAAGCGATTTCAAGCCCGGTCTGGAAGGTGTGATCGCCTTCGAGACGGAGATCGCCGAGCCGGACCGGGAAGGTAGCGCGCTGCGTTACCGCGGCGTCGACATCGAAGACCTTGTTGGCAAGGTCGACTACGGCCACGTCTGGGGGCTGCTGGTCGACGGGGCGTTCGAGCCCGGACTGCCGCCGGCCGAGCCCTTTCCGGTCCCGGTGCACTCCGGTGACATCCGGGTGGACGTGCAGAGCGCGCTCGCGATGCTCGCGCCCTACTGGGGCCTGGGCCAGCTGATCGACATCACCCCGGGGCAGGCGCGGGACGATCTTGCCCGGGCATCGGTCGTGGCGTTGTCGTTCGTCGCCCAGTCCGCGCGGGGCCTTGGTCAGCCGGCGGTGCCGCAGAAGGAGGTTGACCGGGCCCGGACGATAACCGAGCGGTTCATGATCCGTTGGCGTGGTGAGCCGGATCCCAGGCACGTCCAGGCCGTGGACGCCTACTGGGTCTCGGCCGCCGAGCACGGCATGAACGCCTCGACGTTCACCGCCCGGGTGGTCGCCTCGACCGGCGCGGACGCCTCGGCGGCGCTGTCGGCCGCCGTCGGTGCGCTGTCCGGTCCGCTGCACGGCGGTGCTCCGTCCCGGGTGCTCGCGATGCTCGACGAGGTCGAGCGCACCGGCGACCCCCTCGGCTACGTCCGCCGCGCCCTGGACCGCAAGGAGCGCCTGATGGGCTTCGGGCACCGGGTGTACCGCGCCGAGGACCCGCGGGCCCGGGTGCTGCGCCGGACCGCTCGTGACCTGGGCTCGACCCGCTACGAGGTGGCGGAGGCGCTGGAGGCCGCCGCGATCGAGGAGCTGACCAATCGGTTCCCGGATCGCCCGCTGCGGACCAACGTCGAGTTCTGGTCGGCGGTGGTGCTGGACTTCGCCGAGGTGCCGGCCCATATGTTCACGTCCATGTTCACCTGTGCCCGCACCGCCGGCTGGAGTGCCCACATCCTGGAACAACAACGCACCGGGCGGCTGATCCGCCCGTCCGCGCGGTACGTGGGCCCCACTCCGCGCCCGCTCGGTGACGTTCTGCCGGGGGTCAGCCGTGGCTGACGCTCCCGCGATCGTGCTGCCCGACCGGCTGCGTCCCCGGGACGGCCGGTTCGGCTGTGGCCCGTCGAAGATCCGTCCCGAGGTGGTCGAGGCCCTCGCCGCGAGCGGGGCGACCTACCTCGGCACCTCGCACCGGCAGAAGCCGGTCAAGAGCCTGGTCGGCCGGGTGCGGGCAGGCCTGTCCGAGCTGTTCTCCCTGCCCGAGGGCTACGAGGTCGTGCTCGGGATCGGCGGCGCCACCGCCTTCTGGGACGCGGCAGCCTTCAACCTCGTCCGGACCCGCTCCCAGCACCTCGTCTTCGGCGAGTTCGGGGGCAAGTTCGCCGACACGACGAAGGGCGCGCCGTTCCTGGCCGCGCCGTCGGTGATCTCCTCGCCGCCCGGTACGCATCCGGACTGGGCGCCGGAGGCGGGCATCGACGTCTACGCCACTCCGCACAACGAGACCTCGACCGGTGTCGCCCGTCCGGTCCGCCGGCCGGTGGGTGCGGACGACGGCGCTCTGCACCTGGTCGACGCCACCTCGGGGGCCGGCGGGCTGCCGGTCGACGTGCGCGAGGTGGACGTCTACTACTTCGCGCCGCAGAAGAGCTTTGCCTCCGACGGCGGCCTGTGGACGGCGCTCGTGTCCCCGGTGGCGATCGACCGGCTCGCCGAGATCGCCGCGACGGACCGGTGGATCCCGCCGTTCCTCGATCTCACCACAGCCCGGGACAACAGCTCCAAGGACCAGACCTACAACACCCCGGCGGTCGCGACTCTGTTCCTGTTCGCCGACCAGATCGAGTGGATGCTCGCCCAGGGCGGGCTGGACTGGTGCGTGCGGAGGACCGCGGAATCGTCGTCCATCCTCTACACCTGGGCCGAGAAGACCTCCTACGCGACACCGTTCGTCGCCGACCCGGCCGCGCGTTCGCAGGTCGTCGTGACGGTCGACTTCGAGGGGGTGGACGCCGCCGCCGTGGCCAAGGTGCTGCGCGCGAACGGTGTCGTCGACGTCGAGCCCTACCGCAAGCTCGGCCGCAACCAGCTGCGGGTGGCCTGCTTCCCGGCGGTCGAGCCGGCCGACGTCGAGGCGCTCACCACGAGCATCGACTACGTGGTCGAGCACCTGTAGGCGGTTGAGCACCTGTAGGCGCCGGGAACCGGCGGGAGCCGCCAGCCAACCACAAGGGCCGGGGCCGCGGGAGGCGCCGCGGCCCCGGTGGGGCGCATCCGGTCAGCGCAGCGGGCGCTCCGGTGCCGCCTGGGCCGCCTGGGCCGCGATCGGGTCGATCCCGCTGTCCCCGACCCCGCTACGGTCGTCGATCGGGACATACGACCGCTGATCGTAGCCGATGTACAGCTGGCGCGGTCGGGCGATCTTCTGCTCGGGGTCGAGTAGACCCTCCTCCCACTGCGCCAGCCATCCCGGCATCCGGCCGATGGCGAACAGCACCGGGAACATCTCTACCGGGAAGCCCATCGCCTGGTAGATGATGCCGGTGTAGAAGTCGACGTTTGGGTAGAGCTTGCGCGCGACGAAGTACTCGTCCTCCAGCGCGATCCGCTCCAGCTCCATGGCCAGGTCGAGGAACGGGTTCGTGCCGGTGACCTTGAAGACCTCGTCGGCGACCTGCCGGATCACCCGGGCCCGCGGGTCGTAGTTCTTGTAGACCCGGTGGCCGAAGCCCATCAGCTTCTTCTTGCCGTCCTTCACCTGGGCGATGAAGGCGGGGATGTTCTCGACCGACCCGATCTCCGAGAGCATCCGCAGCACCTGCTCGTTGGCGCCACCGTGCAGCGGACCGTAGAGCGCGGAGATCGCGGCGGCGGCCGCCGAGAACGGGTCCGCCTGCGAGCTGCCGACCGCGCGCATCGCGTTGGCCGAGCAGTTCTGCTCGTGGTCGGCGTGCAGGATGAACAGCACGTCGAGGGCGTGCTCCAGGTTGGGGTCCGGCTCGTACTTGAGCTCGGTGGCCTTCCACATCATGTTGAGGAAGTTGCCGGCGTAGGACAGGTCGTTGTCCGGGTAGACGTACGGGAAACCGACCGAGTGTCGGTAGGAGAACGCCGCCAATGTCGTGATCTTGGCGATCAGGCGGACGATCTGCAGCCGGCGCAGCCCCGGGTCGTCGATCGTCTTGGCGTCCGGGTAGAAGGTCGACAGCGCACCCACCGTGGAGACCAGCATGCCCATCGGGTGCGCGTCGTGGTGGAAGCCGTCGATGAACTTCTTGATTGATTCATGGACCAGGGTGTGATGGGTGATCTCGTCTTCCCAGGTCGACAGCTCCTCGGCGGAGGGAAGCTCGCCGGCGAGGAGCAGGTAGGCGACCTCGAGGAAGCTGCTCTTCTCCGCCAGCTCCTGGATCGGATAACCGCGGTAGCGCAGGATGCCGGCGTCACCGTCGATGTAGGTGATCGCACTCCTACAGCTCGCCGTGTTCGTGAAGGCGGGGTCGTACGTCATCAGCCCGAAGTCGTCGTCGCTCGTTTTGATCGAGCGAAACGCACTCGCACGTACCGCGCCGTCCGTAACCGGTATCTCATACGTTTTTCCGGTGCGGTTGTCGGTGACGGTCAGTGTGCTGACCTGCTCGGACACGCCGGGCTCCTCTCGCTGTGGCGGTGCCGCAATGACGGCACTAGCCCAAGTCGGGGCGCGCGTCCGGGTACGGAGCGCTCACGCCGGTTCGCTGGCTCACATGGTTGTTCCCAAGTTTGGCCGTTCGTGCCTGCACATGCCCGTGATCGGTGAGCTCCGTCCCACGTGTGCTACACCACCCCCGGTGGGACAGAGTCTCCCGTGGCTGCGCTCGGGGTTGGAATCACGCTTCGATGGTCACCGCGGCTCGCCCAACCGGGTGGACCGCTCCTCGCAGAGCGAGGAGCGGTCCTCGCCGCCGGTGGCTCGGAGCCAGGCGAGCACGGCCAGCACCCGACGGTTGTCGTCCGCGGAGGCCGGCATCCGCAGCTTTGTGAAGACGTTGGCTACGTGGTTCTCGACGGTCTTCGGCGCCAGATGGAGTTTGGCGCCGATGCCCTGGTTCGATCGTCCCTCGGCCATGTGCCGGAGCACGGCCCGCTCCCTGGCGGTGAGGAGTTCCAGTTCGTCGGCCCGTCGGCGATGGGCCAACAGGCCGGCGATGACCTCCTCGTCGACGACGAGCCGGCCGCTGACCACCCTGCGTAACGCGTCGTGCAGCGCGGTGATGTCGTCCACCCGGTCCTTGAGTAGATATCCGATGCCGCCGCCCCCGTCGCCCAGCAGCCGCAGCGCGTACGGCGTCTCGGCGTACGTGGACAGCACCAGGACGCCCATCGCGGGATGAGCCGCACGTATCGTCTCGGCCGCTATCAGCCCCTCGTCGGTGAACGTCGGAGGCATCCGGATGTCCAGGATGACGGCGTCGGGCCGGCTGCCGGCGAGCTGGTCGATGATCTCGTCCGCAGTCCCGGCCTGCGCGACGACCTCGACTCCCGCGGCGGCCAGCAGCATGGCCAGCCCCTCGCGGAACAGGGCCGAGTCGTCCGCGACGGCTACCCGCACGGGATGCTCGCAGTCAGCCGGGTGCCGCCGCCGGACGGGCTGACGATGCTCAGGTCGCCGCCGAGCGCACGTACCCGGTCCGCGAGACCCGCGAGCCCGCCACCCTCGACCACGACGGCACCGCCCTTACCGTCATCGGTGACTTCGATCAGGATGCCGCCGTCCACACACCGGACCGTCACCCGGACCTGGGCCGCCCCGGCGTGTTTGACCGTGTTCGTCAGCGCCTCGCAGATCGTGTAGTAGGCGCAGGCCTCCAGGATCGGCTCGAACCGGACGGTCGGGATGTCGAACTCGACCTTGACGGGGAGGGGCTCGATCACCACCTCCAGGGCTGGGCGCAGCCCACCCTGACTCAGCATGGCCGGGTGGATTCCCCGGGCCAGACTGCGCAGGTCCTGGAGAGCATGATGCAGATCCTCGCGAGCGGCTTCGATGGCAGAGATCGTATCGGGGTCGGAGGTCTTTGTCCGGGCGAGTCCCAGTCTGGTGGCGAGGGCCAGCAGCCGTTGCTGGACGCCGTCGTGCAGATCGCGCTCGAGGCGGCGCCGTTCGATCAGGCCGGCCTCCACGATGCGGGCCCGGGAGGCGCGTACGGCGTCCAGCTGCGCGGCCACGGCGGCGTGCAGCCGGGCGTTCTCCAGCGCCATGGCGCTGGCCTGCAGGGCGACCGTGACCAGGTCGCGGTTGCGCTCCTGGGCGGCGGTGGCGGAGATCAGCGCCAGTGGCGCGCCCGACGAGGTCGTCACCGGCACGAGCAGCCGGCCGGCTCCGGGGCGGGGCGGGGTGGCCGTGGCGCCGTCGGCGTCGACGTGCCGCCGCTCCTGCGGCATCCATAGGAAGAGCTCGGCGGAGTCGTCGTGCAGAGCCGTACGCAGGATGTCCCGTACGGCCGGGACCGTCGGCGGCATCGGCAGCGTCGCCAGGATCTGTGCGATGCGGGCGCGGGCGAGCTGGCGGCGTACGCCCGCTGCGGCGAAGGCCAAGGGGATGGTCAGCAGCGCGAGCGCGATGAGGATGAAGGCCGGCGGGACGTAGGCTCCGCTGGGCTTGCAGACGAAGATGTTGACCGTGGCGGCGAGGGTGAACGCGATCAGCAGCGCGATGGCGACCGGTCCGAAGATCCGGCGGTCGAGCGCGGAGTAGCGGCGCAGCCGCACGCGGACGACCCAAAAAAAGGCCGCGGCCAGCACGAGGGTCAGGCTGTCGAGGACCCAGATGATCTCCTCGAAGGCATCCCGGTCGATCGGCGAGCCATACCACCAGACATTTCGGGAATATCCGAACCAGGTCGGGTCGGAAATGCCGACCAGTCCCAGGTTCGCCACCGGGATGAGGAGGACGGCGCCCGCCAGCAGGGCGCGCTCGCGGTTGCTCTGCAGTCGCCCGACCGGATATCGCAGCGCGCCCCAGCCGAGACAGACCCAGAAATGCGTGTAGGCGAACGTGGAGATGAAAGCCGACGGACCCTCGTCCCACGCCACGGTCCAGGTCAGTGCCCACAGCAGACCACTGAAGATCATGGCT
>NZ_CDWWXA010000008.1:73914-77520 GCF_977971845.1 Frankia sp. CeCAU1
GAGGACGAAGGCGAGCGCCACCGAGACGTTGATGCCCGCCGTCACCGGGTTGTCGGAGAATGCCGGCCACTGGCAGGCGACCGTTCCGGCCGTGGTGGCCACGCCCCCGATGCCGAAGCACCATGAGCGGTGGCGGGCGGCGCAGGCGGCCAGCCTGCGGGGTACACGCGGATGAGGCACCTCAATCCACCGTATGTAGCCGGAATCTCACCGAACAAGCGTCGCACATGGCGACCACGGGTTTTGAGGGTTCCCCCCTAATCTCCCGGCGGCAACCCCCCGAAGAACTCTGGAGCTGCCCCCGAAGCCAGCGGTGGCATCGAAGGTGGAGGCTGGAGAAACGGGTCGGTGTCCCTCGGCGACCGGGCCTTCGGGGTCGGGCCTTCGGGGGCCGGAGCTCGCGAGAGGCCGCCTGTGGTGGTGGGTCGGCTGCCGCTGGGGGGTGGCCGACCCGCCTCCTGCTGTTTTCGGCGGTTCACCAGAATGTCATTCGTTTCTGAGTGTCGCTAACGAGTACCGTCGTGAGATGGAGACCGAGACGGCACGTGAGGCCGAACTCGCGTCCGCGCTGCGCCTGTCGGTGATGCGGCTTTCCCGGCGCATGCGCCAGGAACGGTCGAGTCGGCTCACCCCCACGCAGACCTCCGCGCTTGCCACGCTGGAGCGGCACGGCCCCATGACGCTCGGGGAGATCGCCGCCCACGAGCGCGTCCAGCCGCCGTCGATGACCCGGGTGATCGCGCATCTGGCCGTCACCGGGCTCGTCGAGCGCCGGCCGCATCCCACCGACGGCCGTCAGGTGATCGCCGAGGTGACCGAGGCGGGTCGAGCCCTGCTCGAGGACGACCGTCGGCGCCGGGACGAATGGCTGACCGATCGGCTGGCCGAGCTCTCACACGAGGAGATCGCCGCGCTGAACCGCGCCGCACCGATCCTGGACGCGCTTGCCGGCTCGTAGGCCGCCCGCCGATCCGAGCATCGTTCCAACCGCCGTTCAGAGCTCCACCCAACCGCCCTGCTGATGGGAGGTCTGCGCGGCGGCCATCAGGTGGTTCGCGGTGAGCAGGTCGTGGAAGGTGGCGCCGCGGACCAGCCGTGCGTCGTCGAGTTCGGTGGCACGCACCACGTCGTAGGTGGCCTCCACCAGCCCCGGCCGGGAGGTCGGCACGGTCGGCATCATCAGATCCCGGATGCCGCTGTCGTCCTGGCGGCGGACCAGACGGCCCCGGACGACGATGCGTCCGGAGTCGCCGCATACCGTGAGGGTGGCTGTGCCGAGGTTCCCGCCCATCTGCTCGTTGATCAGGACCGTCGCGCCGCTCGCCGCCAGCAGGGCCAGCGTCACCGGTGCGTCCGGGGTGAGCGCCGGGGCGGGCATCGCGGCCGGATCGGCGCAGACCGCGAGGATCTCGCCGCACCAGCGCATCGCCAGGTCGATGATCTCGACCCGCCCGGCGGGCCCGTTCGGCGCGCCCACCACGGTCATCTGGGTGAGCCGGCCCAGGGAGGGAACGGTCGCCGCGACGTGGGTGGCAGCCGGCCAGGCCCGCCCGTCGAGCGCGACCACGTGGGCGAGATCACCCTCCTCGGCGAGGTCGGCGACCGCGCGCAGGGCCTCGGCCTCGACGGTCGCCGGCCCGGCCAGGAGTACGTGCAGGCCGATCTCGGCCGCTTGCCGGGCGACGATGTCGGACGCGGGCGGCGGTATCTCCACGCAGACCGCCTCGATGTCGTCCGAGAGCAAGGTGAGCAGATCGGCGTACGCCCGTCGGACACCCGCCTCGGCGGCCCAGGCCAGGGACTCCAGCGGCTCCGGGGCGAGGAGACCGACGACGTCGACCCCGGCATCGCGCAGCACCTCGGCGGTAGTGATGTCCGAGCCGTCGGTGACCAGGGCCATCGCGAGGGGCAGGTCCGGCTGCCGCCGACGCACGACGCGACGCAGCTCCCGCCAGGCCTGAGAAAGGGCGGGATCGCGCGGCGGCACCAGATCGGGGAGCGTCGTCACAGCATTGATAGTGCTCCCCGTCCGGTGGCGAGGGTCGCCGGTCAACCCGATTGTCGCCGAGAACCGATCGGAGGCCGAGCGCTCGCCATCCGGGCCCGGAGCAGGTCCATGCCGCACTGTTCGTCTCGGCTCAGGGAGACTGCCGTCCGTTCCAGGGAGACTGTCGTCCGCCCCAGGGAGACTGTCGTCCGCCCCAGGGAGACTGTCGTCCGTTCCAGGGAGACTGTCGTCCGCCCCAGGGAGAGGGAGCCTGTCGTTCCAGGGAGGTTGAGCTGGCAACCAGACTGTTCGTGGCGGCCGTCCCACCCCCCGAGGTCGCCGAGGCGCTGCTCGCGGCCGTGCGCAGGACGCGCGCCGCGGCGGCGGATCTGCGCTGGACCACGCCGGACCAGTGGCACGTCACGTTCGCCTTCCTCGGGCCGGTGCCGGACGACCGGCGCGCCGAGCTCGGCGTGAGACTGGCGCGGGTGGCACGCCGGCACGGCCCGTTCGCCGTCGAGACGGTCGGCGGCGGACGGTTCGGCGATCGGGTGCTGTGGACCGCGGTGCGGCAGCCACCGCCGGTGACCGCGGACGCATCCGTCGACGGCATTGCCGCAGCCGCAGCCGCAGCCGCCGGTGACGTGGCAGGCTCGCGAGCCAGCCCACGCCTGGCGGCGCTGGCGGTCGGGGTCCGGCGGGCCGCCGAGCGTGCCGGGGCGGCCCGCCGGGACACCCGTCCGTTGCGCGCACATCTGACGCTCGCCCGGGTGCCGGACGGACGCGGGCGGGCACTGCAACCGCTCGTCGAGCTGTTGCGTGCCGATGTCCCATCGCTGCCCTGGAGCGTCGAGCGGCTCATCCTGATGAGCAGCTCGGGCGGCGGCGAGTCCGGATCATCGCCCACCTACCGGGCGGAGACGGTCTGGGACCTCGTCGGTGGTCAACCGTCGGTCGAGGGATCCGCCGGGCGGTAGCGGTAGCCCACGCGGCGGATGGTCTCGATACGGTCCCGGTGCTCCGGGCCGAGCTTGCGCCGCAGCCGCGTCACCAGGACATCCACCGTGCGGATGTCGGGAGCCGACTCGTCGTCGACCTGATGGCCCCAGACCGAGCAGAGCAGTGCCTCCCGGCTGTACGCCTGCCCGGGATGGCGGACGAAGAAGTCCAGTACCTCGAACTCCAGGTAGGTCAGCTGCAGGGTCCGGCCGTCAACGGTGGCGAGCCAGGCGGTGCGGTCGACCCACACCCCGCGCTGGGGCGGCGGCGCGATCTCCCACTGGCCGGTCCGGAGGCCGGCGTCGGGCGTGTGCGCGGGCGCCGTCGCGGGCAGGGACGGTCTCGGCAGGGACGGTCGTGGCAGGGACGGTCGTGGAAGGGACGCCGCCGGAACGGACGCCGCACGGGAGGGCGCGGTGTGGGGCGTCCGGTACGGGAGGACGGTCGTCTGCGGGGGCATTACTGGCCTTTCGGTCAGGTTTCTCTCGGTCACCGAAGATCGGGTGGGCGGCGAGATGCCGCCGACGTGTCAGCGTTCTGGCCGGTGGGTCCGCCGGGTACGCGGCGCGGTGGCGCGAAGATGGTGGCGGTGTCTCTCACCAGCGGCGGCGGGGGAGGGC